>NZ_WHNW01000004.1 GCF_009362845.1 Ostreibacterium oceani
GGGATGCCATCACCATCGCTATCTGTATTGCTGTAAGGATCAGTACCATTGATGGCTTCATCGCCGTTGGTGACACCGTCGCCATCACAGTCTGCGGCTGCCCACGTGGCATTGCTTGCATCATAACTCGTATAGCCTGGAGCTTGCATTGGGTCACACGCATTGGTTGTTGATGTGCCGTTGGCGACTTCAACATCATTGGAAACCCCATCACCGTCGCTGTCGTTAACTAACATCAACGTAATAAATTCTCCGTCAGCCAAAGTAATATTGGCTATTTCACCATTGGCATTTAAGGCGCCTACTCGTACCGAACCTGTGCTGAAATCACCATCACTATCTTTTACTAAGTAGTAGGTAGCTGAAGCGTTCGAAGCAAAGCCATCAAATTTAAAATTCACCGGCTGGGTGAAGTTTTCCAGCTGCACCTGCCATTCTCGGGCAATACGCGCATTGATTTGCGGTGCGGTGATATCAGTTGGTAATTCTGTTTTCACACTGCTCGTTGCGCCGTTGTTATTAGCAAAGGTCGCAAAGCTTAAATCACTGGCGATGTCTGTTCTTGAGGCATCGTCATTAGGCAAGGTGAAATTATTGGTGGTAGCGACAATAAGCACATCGTCTGCGTTTTGAGAGCGTGAAACTTTTTGATGTAAATCCGAGTCGTTATCTCTACCGATACCAAAAATATCTTTGTTGTACGTTGTATTAACTGACGCATCCCACATCAAGGTTGTGCCATCACTTGCTACATAATTTTGACCAGAAGCTTGATCTAGCGTGACTCCATATTTTATCGCTAAATAAGAGTTAACCCGAGATCGTTCTACTGCTGTTAGCACTCTGTTGTAGGTAATCAACTCAGATACTTTTCCTACAAATCCTTCATCTTTTGCTCCAATATCTGTATACCCAACTGCATATCGCCTTGTCCCAGTAAAATTGCCAAATACAGGTGCTGAAGGTGCAATACTTACTCCATTATTAACAGCAGTTACCGTTGCATCCACTGCTGCTGGAGGTGCAGCTGTAGCTTTACCTGTGTACACACTCCTTATCACTCCATTAGAAGGTCCAGAACCATATGAATACTTAGGCGCTGTATTATTATCTATTCTTGTTTGATAAAAATCTGAGTTAAAAATACCATAATCAAATATTTTAGTACGATCTGATCCAGTAGAAGACCTATCAAAGGAAATTACTTTCCCTGAAGTAACAATTTCTTTTTGAGCGAAAAATTGCTCGATAAAAGTATCATTTAAAGCTGTAGAAAAATCTTCGCTCCATAAAGCATCTGTATCTGATTCAAAATCTAGTGCAGGATTGAAATTAAAATTATTAGGTAATAATGTTGGCTGAGTAATCGTTGTGAAATTATTATCAGTATTATTATAAGTAGCTAAGGCATCAAAGCTATTTCCAGATTGATCTCCCCAAATAGTTACCTCATTGCTAACATTGGTAGTTATTTCTGAGTCAGCTTTGAGCCATAAAGCTAGATTACCCGTTACATTGCCCGGAGCTTGTGCAAGTGCCAGCCCCTGTCCTAAAGCAGCAGTTGTGATTAGGAAGCCAAGTTTCCAATATTTCCATTGGTTAAGTGTTTTGTGTTTCATGTCTTTCTCCGTGTCTTTTTATTTTACTCTTAATACTAGGTATTACTTAAAGATAATATAATAAGATTAAGTCTTAATCAATAGATGAGATTTTAATTTTTATACTGCTTTTGGTTTGGAAGCGCTTTATTTTACGATAACTAACTGTTAATTAATTTATTATTTAAAATTTAGCTTGATTTTTTATGGTTTATTTTTTAAAAAAATAAGGTATTTTTGTATGAATAATTCGCAAAAAAATCGCAAGTAATGAAAAAAATAGCCCAGTGACGATTAAGCGGTTGGCGGTAGCTGGTGATGATTGGTGGTAACTACGGGTAAATACGGGTAAATACGGGTAAATACGGGTAAATTCGGATAAATGCAGGTAAGGGAATTATTGGGAAATTATTGGGGAATTATTGGTATGAGGCTTGAGGGAATTTCAATGTCAGTGGTGGCTCAATGTCAGTGGTGGGGATGAGTGGTGGGAATGAGTGGTGTTAGCCGTTCGGTGTTTGGTGTTTGGTGTCGATATAAAAAAAGCACCCGTGTGGAGGGTGCGTTTAAATGGTGCATTTAAATGGTGGTTTAGATGTTGTTAAGTTAGTGCTGAGGGATTTTTTGTCAGCGCATTTGTCAGTACAATAACCTGTCAACGCAATAACCTGTCAACAGCAGCCTATCGACGAAATATTCGGTGCGATATTCGTGGGGTATTAAAATGGAATATCGTCAGCAAAATCATCATCCAGCTGGGGCTTTTCAAAGTTTTTTTGTGCGCCAGACGATGGATTCGCGGATGGGCTTGCTGATGGGTTTTGGTTGTTTTGGTTAGGGTTACTGCGCGCTGGACTATCGCCAAAGTCAGAAGTGCCGCCCTGGCCACCACCTTGTTTACCGCCCAGCATCTGCATTTGGTCAGCACGGATTTTGGTGCTGTATTTCTCTACGCCTTGATTATCCGTGTATTTGTCGGTGCGGATTGACCCCTCGATATACACCTGCGAACCCTTGCGTAGATACTGCCCCATGATTTCAGCGAGTTTGCCAAACGCCTCGATACGGTGCCACTCGGTGCGCTCCTGTGGCTGTCCTGTGTTTTTGTCTGTCCACGTCTCACTGGTCGCCACTGATAGGGTGGTGACTGCCGTGCCGTTAGGCATGTACCGCATTTCAGGATCATTGCCTAAGTTACCTACGATTATTGCTTTGTTTACGCCTCTGCTTGCCATGTTGCCTCTTTGTTTTTCATCATGTATGTGGTCACCGCGAATAATAATGCGATGCCTGCTAATAAGTAAAATCCATGGTTAATTGTACCACTTGTGTCAAATTTCGTATAGAGACTTGCGCCGAGAATCCCGCCTAAAAAGTTACCAACAAATTGGTAAACGGCATAGACACCACTGCTCGCACCGCGCGAGGTGTTGCTGACTAATTGAAATAATCGCGTCGGCAAGGACGCTTCAATAAACGTAAACGCAAAAAAGAACACCGTCAAACTAACGCTAAACCATACAATCGAGTGAAATCCCATGCCACTGGCAAATAATAAAAAACCACTACCCAAAATCGCCCACATCAGTGGTAGGCGTTTGGCGACTTGGCTTTTTTGTTTGGCAATAACGGGCATGACCAGCGCAAAGGCCACAATCAGTCCAGGGACATAAAGCAAAATAAAATTAACGCCTGCTAAGTGCTGGGTCAGTAACAGCGGAATCAGGAAAAAACTACTGGCAAGTACCAAATGCAGCATGGCGATTTGTAAATTAACAAACCAAGCGGCTTTGTGCGTAATGACTTTGGCAAAATCAGTGAGTTTAAATACGGTCAGCGTTTGTGATGGTATTGGTAGGCGGTAGGCAAAAAAGAGTGCCAGCGCCGCCAACACGCTGGTTAAGACAAATAACCCTTGTAGCCCCCACTGGGCGCTAATCAGTGTGCCTAGCACAAACGAGGCAACAAATGATAAAGCAATAAAAATACCAATCACCGCCATGGCTTTGCCGTGATGCTGACCACGAATGCCATCAGCGACATAAGCAAGACAAACAGCAGAAACAGCGCCTGTGCCTTGGATAAAGCGCGCGAAAATTAACCAATGAATATCATCGGTCATGGTGGCCAACAGACTGCCAAGCAAAAATAAACTAAGCCCAATGTAGAGGACTTTTTTACGCCCGATAATGTCTGATAGTATACCCGCAGGGATTTGTAAGGCCGCTTGTGCGAGGCTATAAATGCCGAGTGCTAACCCGATTTTAAACGGCGTGCTGTGCGTCAAATCTGTCGCTAATAGCGAAAAAGTAGGGAAAATCAAAAATAGCCCGAGCATTCGCGTGGCGTAGATGCTCGCGAGAATCAGCGTGATTTTCTTTTCAACTGTGGTCATGGGTGTGTTCATGGGTATGTTCATGGGGGCGGTCATGGGTGAGGTCATGAGGGGGTTGCTTATTTTATGGTTATTTTATGGTTGCTTATTGTACGCTGTTTGACTTAAAAAATAAAAACTTGTGTGAAAATTTAAAATAACAAACGGTTATCGATAGTTAATTACCTATGGTTTATAAGTTGATAATAATAATTTGATTATTAAGCGGTAAAGCGTACGTGTTATTTATCTAGAGTAGGGTAAGCTATTACTTGAAATTTAAGTGGTTCGCTTGGGTTCGCTTGGCGAATACTGATGCGCTTAAATTGCTTTTGTCACTGTTTGTGTCATTGTTTTTTGTAATTGCTTTTTGTGATTGTTTTTTATAATCACCCTTAATCACCCCAAACTCACGAGGAAACTATGTCAACTGAACTCATCGAAAAAATCAAAGCCGAAGAGATTAAATACGCGGATTTGCGTTTTACGGATACCAAAGGCAAAGAACATCATTTTACCTTGCCTGTCAGCGAATTAGACGAAGAATTTTTTGAAAATGGCAAAATGTTTGATGGCTCATCAATTGCTGGGTGGAAATCAATCAATGAATCCGATATGGTCTTAATGCCTGATCCTGAGACGGCCTATATCGACCCATTTTTTACCGACAAAACCATCAATATTACCTGTGGCATTATCGAGCCATCGACCCTGCAAGGCTATGGACGTGACCCACGTACGGTTGCACAGCGTGCAGAGGCTTACTTACGCTCGACAGGGATTGCGGATACGGCGTTTTTTGGGCCAGAAAATGAATTTTTTGTGTTTGATGATGTGCGTTTTAGAAATGACATGTTTGGCGCTGGGTATGAAATTGATTCCGAAGAAGGCCTCAATAACTCAGCAACCGAATACGAAGACGGCAATATGGGGCATAGACCGTTTTTAAAAGGCGGATATTTACCCGTGCCACCCGTCGATCACTTGCATAACGTGCGTTCAGAAATGTGCAATGTGCTACAAGAAGTCGGGCTTAAAGTCGAAGTGCATCACCACGAAGTATCGACAGGCGGCCAGTGTGAGATTGGGGTTGCGTTTAACACATTGGTTAAAAAAGCCGACGAAGTACAAAAGCTCAAATACGTTATTCATAATGTGGCGCATGACTTTAACAAAACGGCAACGTTTATGCCAAAACCCATCGTCGGTGATAACGGCTCAGGGATGCACGTGCATCAATCACTTGCCAAAGACGGTGTGAATTTATTCACAGGCGAGGCTTATGGTGGGTTGTCTGAAATGGCGTTATACTACGTGGGCGGGATTATTAAACACGCGCGTGCGATTAATGCCTTTACAAACCCCTCGACCAATAGTTATAAGCGATTGGTGCCAGGGTTTGAAGCCCCTGTGGTGCTCGCGTATTCGGCAAAGAATCGTTCTGCATCAATCCGCATTCCATACATTGCAAACCCCAAAGCACGTCGTATTGAAGTGCGATTCCCTGATTCGACAGCAAACCCGTACTTGGCGTTTTCCGCGATGTTGATGGCGGGTCTTGATGGTATTCAAAATAAAATCCATCCAGGCGATGCGATGGACAAAGACTTGTATGACTTGCCTTCTGAGGAATTGGCTGATATCCCACACGTGGCTTATTCGCTAGAATCTGCGTTAGAGGCACTCGACAATGACCGTGAGTTTTTGCTCAAAGGCGATGTCTTTTCTAATGATTTAATCGATGGTTATCTCGCGCTTAAGCAAGAGGAAGTCACGCGCTATCGTATGGCAACGCATCCGATTGAATTTGAGATGTATTATAGTTTATAACGCGATATAAGTTTATGGCGCGATATAAGCTTATCACGCCATAAAAAAACAATCGTGATAACGATAAAAGCCCACTGCGCGTTGCGGTGGGCTTTTTTTTTGATTAAAAACGCACGGGTGTTGTCTGCTATTTTTGGCTATTGTTTATTTTTCTGTGCGTGTTACAACTTCTGTGATTTCTGTGATTTCTGTGATTTCTGTGATTGATAAGCACTAATCTCTGCTTTGATGCCTGTCGCAAAATCCATCGGTGAGTAGCCAAAATCCCGTGCCGCCTCATCGTGCGGGAACGCCCTAGGCTCGACTAAGCGTTGCACGCGTTCACGATAGTCAACTTTGCCAAGCGTTAGCGCAAAAACAGCGCAAGCACCACAGTAGGCGACTGGAAAAGGGACCGAAAAAAAGACCGTTTGCTTTTCTAAATAGGTCGCCATGAGTGTTAGCATGTCAATGAGTCGGATAGGGGCTTTGCCTGATAGGATGTAGGTTTTATTACAAGTGGTTGCTGGATTGATAAGTACTTGATAATAGGCATCACCCAGATCCTGTTGATGGACGGGTTGTAAAGCGTATTTGGCTTGATTAACCACGGGGAAAAAGCGTAATTTATCGACCATTTTGATGAAAATAATGACATTGTTGTCCGAAGGGCTGCCATAAATCATGGTCGGCTGCAAAATGGTGATATCGATATTTCGATTGGCAATGAGCGCCTTGACTTGATTCTCTATGGCAATGTAGTCGGCGCTTGCAGATTTGTAATTGGAGTAGATGCCCGTCGTATGGACCAAAATCAGTCGCTTAACTGGGCTGTTAACCGCTGCTTTGACCACGTTAATGGAGGTGTGAATGCCTGCAATATGCAAAACAGTCGATGCTTGTTTCATGGCTTGATGAATAAATTGATCATCCTGTAAATCACCGACTGAGATGGCGATGGGTAATCCGCTTTCTTCAATTAACCGTCTATCGGCGTGGTTTCGGACAATGGCACGAAATGTCATTTCCCCAAGGTGTGCTTTTTCTTGGGTTAATCGCCGTAAAAACCAAGCACCAGTCCGCCCCGTTATGCCAGTAATTAAGACCTCGTGGCTATTTGATGACGCTGTACCTGTTTGTGATTTAATGTCGTTAACTGTCATATGCGGTGGTTTACCATTCGTTCGTCGGTCAGTCTATATTGGATTCTGAACTAACGCAAGCTACTAAAGCTATCCGCTAACGACATCCGCTAACGACATCCGCTAACGCAGCCCTTTGGCAGTCTTTTGGCAGCCCTTTGATGAATGCGCTGATTTTTAGGATTGAAATCCCAACGAATTGAAATAATTGAACGATTTGTGTTATCATAGGACATGATGATAACCATTTAAAACCAACAAGAGGTCAATCATGCCAAAATCTACATCAGAATCTACATCAGAATCTACAGAGGCCCCCTCAGGAGAGACCGCGCAACCAGAGAATAACCCAGCCAATCCCATGAATACGCCAATGAAAACCTTGTTAGCAGCGCTAACGCAGGTGGTTTCTGAGCATATTGAGCAATTCGAAGTTGTCAATACACACGAAGAAATCGAGGCCCTATTTATGTGGGTTAACAAGGCGCATGGCGGTGACAAGTCGGCTCAAGCGCTGCTTGCAGCAGAAGGGTTGCGTATTTTAGAAGATACTAGTCAGCACTTAGGATTAATGGCACAGGAATACCTGTATGTTAACGAGGAAAATTTAAACAAACGCCCAGCGGGCGAACCAAACCCCAGCCATCTACTCAAGGCAAAATCAGCGGTTGACGAATTGATTACCTTATTAAACAATGGATAAGGCGAATCCGAGACCCAGCTCGCGAGCCTTACCCGTGATGATATTTTTATCCTAAACCGACAATTTAGGCATAATTATCCTGCCTGAAACGACTTACGCATTGCATTGACGTAGCAATACACCAGCAAAAGCAATAGATAAACGCAATAGGTAAAAGATTGGCTATGCGAAAGTTATAATTAAATCTAATGATTTTAATTTAGTTACTTATACTCAATCTGAAACGCGCAAATGGTCGAATTTGGCTCTAAAATAAGGTATAGTTAAAAATCGCAAGCCAATGTTATAATAAGAAAAGTTAGAATAAACACTAAGGTGAAGCCCCCGTGTGGCTATAAAATAATTACCTTGATATTCCTTTTATTTGCCCTAAAAAGTTTCGCCGATACAGTTCTTTTATTAAGTTATGGTTCTACGGCGGAGGGAACGGTTGTTGACTTTTATAGCGGGCATAAGGGTCAAGTGCCTGTCTTTGAATACAGAGATAGCAATGGACAAGCAGTAAAATTCTCATGCCTTTTTATTTCGCCTAATTATCGCTGACGGTTAAGACCAGTCATTGGATGTCATCAGATTGGATATTAAATCCGATAGATAGGAATAGATAGTAACAGATTGCTTTGTATCAATGTATCCGATATGATGGTTAGGAAAAATTACATCGGCCTACATTGGCGCACTGCCACAATAAATATGTATTTAATTTATTATGTTGTGAGTAGTTTAATATTTAATAATTGAAAAAAATAGGATATTGGCATGATTGACTGGATTACGGCTGGTGTGCTTTTAGTGTCTATCGTGGCATTAGTCATAAGCCCATGGCTTCATATTGAATCAAAGCGATTAGAAAGAAGGCTAGAAATACGCTTTCAGTTATATGATAAGATTTTTGAGTATAATGATTTTTATTTTTCGCTTCGTGAGCATTTATGCTATATGTCCAAATTGGATATGAATAAACACACGTCTTGGGAATCCGAGGTGAAATTTTTATTACGACTAGCTGGAAATGAGAAGGACAAGGAACTTTATGATAAATTTGTAGGTGCGCATGGAAATTATGTTGACTATCTTAGCGGTATTCTCGAGATGTATGGCTATGAATTTCCCCCTGGGATATCTGGCGATACTCACTTTGAGAATCAACACTTATTAGAGGAAATACTTAGAGCGCTCGATAGTCTTATTGAGCATTGCGTTGCCGAACATAAGCAAGAAACGAAAACCTTTTGGAAAAGGTGGTTTGCGTGGAAAGAATAGTTTGCGTGGCTAAAAAGGTATTTCAATGACGTTGCACAAAATAAAAATAAGAAAGCAATTAAAGCCAAGCGTAGCGTTTTTGACTAGATATAGCGCTAGATATTACTATTAAAAAATATATAGTTATAAAAAACAATGCATTGTATCTTTAAAGCGTAGGCGGGCCCGCTCCACTTTTCATTTGGCGGGGATTGTTGCTATATGCACCAACAATCCTATTGTTCTAAATAGACAAGGAAGTTTTGGCTGTACATACAGTTTAAGCAACGGGTAGATTATGTTGAAAGGATTTAGTCGCATCAAACGGTACTTTGATGTTAGTTGAGAATAAAATTGTCGATTATTTAAAGGGGAATCCTGCTTGCAAAGGAAAAATTAATGTTAAATCGTAAATGTCCCGTTTGTAAATCTTCCGTACCTCATTTAAAAATAATTAAATCGGTTACTTGGCTTAAAGGGCTTTCGTGTTTAGAGAATGACCATTTTGTGTTTAAATGTGATGTTTGCAAAAATAAAATCTATGTAAATGACTTAGCTGGGCTTTCTCCTAGGATATTGTTTCCAAGTATTATCCTGCTTTATTTCTGGTATAGGGTAGTTTCGGTTTATGGTTTTTTTAGTTTGCTTGGATTATTAGCTACAGGAATAACTCTAGCTTTAGTTTTCATCATATTTTATTGTTTTGTTTATCTTTACCCTAAGATTAAATAAACGAACCTAACTGGCTAACGTGCGCATTGTGCCACGATAATAAACACGAGTCATTGCCGTTATGCTTGGGTGGCTATCAAGCTATAGAATAATTTATAGAGCAAGCCATTGATTAACTTGTTGATTAATTTGCTGATTAAGCTGTTAATTAAGTTGCTCGTTGCTGGCTACGATTGCAATGCCTCGGCGCGTTCTAGTAGTGCGAGGTATTGCTCTTCTTTGTCTGTTAGTGACTGTTGGCATTCGGCGAGTGTCGTCGTGAGTGCTTGTAATTGTTCAGCATCGCTGGCGTTTTCATTAATCGATTGATTAAGTATGGCAATTTTTTCGACAAGCTGGTCGATTTCATGCGGTAGGTTGTCTAGGGCGTGTTTATCTTTGAAAGTCAGCTTTTGCGCAGTCGTTTTTGAGCGACTGTCGGTATTTTCCATGCTGGTTTTGGCGTGTTTGATTTCGCTCTCTGCTTCGCCAATTTCTTTGAGTGTTTGCTCGATGTCTAGGTATTCTGAATATTTTTGATAGCTTTCTTCGATACTGCCGTCTGTATTGAAAATAAACAGTTTTTGGGCGATTTTATCGACAAAATAGCGGTCGTGGCTGACGAAAATCACCACGCCGTCAAAGGCGTTTAGCTTTTCCTCTAGGATGTTAATCGTCTGAATGTCCAAGTCATTGGTGGGCTCGTCCATAATCAGGCAATCGACTTTTTTGGTAAACAGTAACGCCAATGCAACACGACTGCGTTCACCGCCTGATAGCATGCCGATGCGTTTGGTGAGGTCTTCTTGTGGAAAATTAAATAACTTTAGATAGCCATAAACGTGCATGTTTTTACCCTGTACTTCGATGCGATCACCGCCACCTGGGCAAAATGTTGAAATCAGGTCTTTGTTTTCATCGAGTGCTTCGCGCTGTTGGTCGAAATAGCCGATATTAAATTCGGCGCGTTTGATTGTGCCTGAATCGGGTTGGATTTTACCGGTTAGTAATTTGAGTAGCGTTGATTTACCCGCGCCATTGGGGCCGACAATCGCGATGCGTTGCTTGGCAAGGATTTTGGTTTTGAATTGGCGAATCAGTGGGCGACCATCAATGGCATAATTAATATTATAGACATCGAAAAATATTTTTTTACTATGGTTTTTGTCGCTGTCTGAAAAATGCGCTTTTTCACGCATGAGTTCCGAGCGCATCCGTTTGAGTGCATTGGGGTTTTGATTGACTTGTTGTTTGAGTTCGTTGACGCGTTTGACGCGCCCCATATTGCGCTTAGTCCGTGCTTTGACACCACGATTAAGCCAACTGAGCTCATTCTGATACAAACGCGATAAATTATGCTGTTGTTTTTCTAGGGTGGCGATTCGCTGTTCTTTGCTGGCGAGGAAATCCCGATAACCGCCTTTGTAATACACCAGTTTTTGGTTTTCAATTTCGACAATTTGGGTGGCAATATTGTCGATGAAATAGCGGTCGTGCGAGACAAATAAAATTGTGTAGCGGCCGTTTAGAATGGTCTCTTCTAAAAATTGAACCATTTGTACATCGAGGTGGTTAGTTGGTTCGTCCAGAATCAGCACATCGGGGGATTTGAGGATAAGCCCTGCCAGCGCGACACGGCGCTGTTCACCGCCTGATAACTGTTGCACGGGCTTGTTTTCGTAATGTTTTAGGCGAAACGCGACCAACGCTTGTTCGACACGGTTATCCAACGACCATGCGTTGTGGTGGTCGAGAAAATTACTGGTTTGTTCGTGGGCGGTTTTGAGGGCTTCGTTAGTAAAGTCATCCGCCAGTTGCGCGGTCAGTGTTTGGTAGCGTGTTTGAGCGGCCTTGAGCTCGCTGAGCTCGCTTTCAATCGCTTCGCGTACCGTTAATTGCCCGTCAAATCGCGGAATTTGGCTGAGCATTTCGATTTGGATATTCGTATCTGCCACGCGTTTGCCATGGTCTAATGTGAGGGTGCCGTGTACCATTTTCATCAGTGTCGATTTGCCACAACCATTTTTGCCAATAATGGCGACGCGATCCCCTTCGTGCAAGTGAAAATCGACTTGGTGAAGTAGGGGAGTGGTATCGTATTGTTTGCTTGCTTCGAATAAATCGACCAGTGCCATAAATGAATTGTCCTCAGTCCTGTGTTGCCGTGTTGCCGTGTTGTGCGTCTATATGTTGTTATATGCCGCTATATGTCGCTATATAGTATCAGCTTTGCTAACTTTATCTAGCGAAGGATGTGTTTTTTAATTAGGATGCTTTAATCAGGATGAATGTGGTGATAAATTTTATTGAGATGCTATAGACGCAAAAAAACCGCAATTGATGCTTATTTTTCTGTCATAAAAATGTTAAAATTACGACAAAATTTTACACGCTTGGTTTCAGCGTGCTGACACAAATAAATCTACCTGCGTAGCGGCGGTTTTGTTTGCGGTTGATTTGGTTTGGTTTTTAGGTTCGCAACGTCGTTTTTGATGTTTGCGTTTGTTAACAATGCAATGTGAATACCCAAGGTAACCTATGTTCAATATTAAAAAAGGCTTAGATTTGCCAATTGCAGGTGCTGCAACCGGGGCGGTCGAGCAAGTTTTTACGCAACAAGTCGGGGTGCTGGGACCTGAATACATCGGAATGCGACCCAGCATGTTGGTCCAAGAAGGTGATACGGTTAAGCGCGGTCAAAAATTATTCGAGGATAAGAAAAATCCTGGCGTGTTTTTTACCGCACCGATAGCAGGTACGGTGTCTGCGATTAATCGTGGTGAACGGCGGCGGTTGCTGTCTGTCGTGATTGACCGCCAAGGCGACGACGCAGTACAGTTTTTACAAGTCGATAACGTGGCTGCGATAGAAGGGTTATCCCGTGATGCGATTGTTGAAAACTTACTCGAGTCTGGTTTGTGGGCGGCACTGAGAACGCGTCCTTACAGCAAATCACCGAACCCAAGCAGTGAGCCGAATAGCCTATTCGTTACCGCGATTGATACGAATCCGTTGGCCGTCTCGCCAGAGCTAGTCATCGGCGATAACGCAGCGGCATTTGAAGCAGGCCTAGTCGCAGTGAGTAAGCTCACCTCAGGCAAAACCTATTTGTGTAAAGCAGCGACTAGCACCATCGGTGCAGGCAGTGCCAAGGTCGAAGTCGCCGAATTTTCAGGTGTTCATCCAGCGGGGCTGGTCGGTACGCATATTCATATGTTAGACCCAGTGAATACGAAAAAAACCGTCTGGCACTTGCATTACCAAGACGTCATTGCCATTGGGCGATTGTTTTTAACTGGGCAGTTGGATTTGACCCGTATCATTTCGGTGGCAGGCCCTGCCGCGAGCAGACCCAAAATCGTCGAAACCACCATGGGTGCGAATATCAAAGAGCTAACCGCTGATCAGTCGCTAGGCGAGTCCGTTCGTATGATTAATGGTAGTGTTTTTTCGGGTGGTTATGTGTTTGATGGGACTGAGTTTTTAGGTCGTTTTGCGCTGCAATTGTCGCTATTGGCAGAAGGCACTAAAAAAGAGTTCCTCGGCTGGATTACCCCAGGCAGTAATAAATTCACAGTAACGCGTAGTTTTATTGGCGGTATCGTGAAAAAAGCCTTTAACTTCACCACAACGACCAACGGCTCACCACGCTCGATGGTGCCTATTGGTGTCTATGAAAAGGTCATGCCATTGGATATCTTGCCGACTTTACTGCTCAAAGCAATTATCGTCAAAGATACCGAAACGGCACAGCGTTTAGGCGTGCTAGAATTAGACGAAGAAGACCTCGCATTATGCACGTTTGTTTGCCCGTCTAAGTATGAATATGGCGCAATTTTGCGTGAAAACCTCGAAAAAATCGAAGTGGAAGGCTAATCATGAGTGATAAAAAACAAAACTTTTTTGAGCGAATCGAACATCACTTTGTTGGCGATGGTAAATATACTAAATTTTATGCGCTTTATGAGGCGGTAGCGACCATTTTTTATACACCTGGGTATGTCTCGCAACGCTCGGCGCACGTGCGCGATGCGATAGATCTAAAGCGTGTTATGATTTTTGTGTGGCTGGCGACTTTCCCTGCGATTGCTGTGGGGTCATACTCGATTGGCGCACAGGGCTATATGGCGCAAGGCATAGACGCAGGTATACTCGCAAGCTTTTCCAAAGGCTTCTTTTTTTCATTTTTGCCGATTTACTTAACCGCCTTTATTGTCGGTGGATTTTGGGAAGTGCTATTCGCCTCGGTGCGAAAGCACGAAATCAACGAAGGGTTTTTCGTGACCTCTATTTTGTACGCGCTGATATTGCCACCAACCACGCCCTTGTGGCAGGTGGCGCTAGGTATTTCATTTGGTGTCGTCATTGCCAAGGAAATTTTCGGGGGTACTGGGCGCAATTTTGTCAACCCAGCCCTTGCCGGGCGAGCGTTTCTTTATTTTGCGTACCCTGCACAAATGTCGGGTGACCAAGTATGGGTTAATGTTGACGGCGTGACCAAAGCAACACCGCTGGGCGTTGTGCCTGCCGAAGGTATGGAAGCATTAACCCAGTATAGCTATACTTGGATGGATGCATTTTTGGGCTTTATCCCAGGCTCTATCGGTGAGGTATCGACTTTTGCGATTTTATTAGGCGGTGCGTTTTTGCTCTATACGGGGATTGCCTCGTGGCGAATCGTGGCGGGGGTGTTTATCGGTATGGTGGTCACCGCACTGCTATTTAACCTGATTGGTTCTGATACTAACGCCATGTTTGCGATGGGGCCGCATTGGCACTTTGTCCTCGGTGGGTTTGCCTTTGGTATGTTTTTTATGGCGACCGACCCAGTGACGGCCGCTGTCACCAACCAAGGTCGGTGGATATTTGGTATCTTGATTGGTGTGATGACCGTGCTCATCCGCGTGGTCAACCCTGCCTTTCCAGAAGGCATTATGCTAGCGATTATTTTTGCTAACCTATTTGCACCGTTGATTGATTATGGTGTGATGAAAGCAAACATCAAACGAAGAGAGGTGCGATATGGCACGAAATAAAGAAGCCACAGGGTTTATTATAAAAGTAGCCGTCATGCTAAGTGTGGTCTGCGCCACACTGGTCTCTATTGCGGCGGTTAGCCTAAAACCAATCCAAGAACGCAATGCCGCGCGCGAAAAACAACTAAATATCCTAAAGGCGGCGGGTATTTATGAATCAGGCATGAATGTTGAGCAGGTATTTAATGAAAACTTTGTCTCCAAAGCCATTGATATTCGTACGGGTGAAGTGGTTGAGGATGTCGACGTCAAAACCTATGATATGCTGTCTGCTGCCAAAGACCCGAATCAAAATATCGTACTAGGCGATAAAGATATTGCCGGGATTAAGACGATTTCTGAATACGCGATTATTTATTACTTAATGGAAGGTGAGCAGGTAGAAAAAGTCATCCTACCTGTCAATGGCTATGGTCTGTGGGGTATCATGTATGGCTTTATCGCAATCGACAAAGACGGTGAAACCATCCGCGGACTTACGTTTTATAACCACAAAGAAACCCCAGGCCTAGGGGCAGAAATTACCAATGCAAACTGGCAGGCCTCGTGGGTGGGTAAAAAAGCGTTCGACAACCAAGGACAGCCTGCTATTTCGCTAGTCAAAGGTGGTGTCAGTAATCAACCTGAGCGTGCGCAATACCAAGTCGATGCACTCGCTGGTGCAACCATTACTAGCCGTGGGGTAGAAAACATGGTCGCGTTTTGGCTAGGTGAAAATGGTTATCAGCCATTTTTAACACAATTAACGCAATAATCGGTGGAGTAAGTTATGGCAACAACATCTTTAAAAGCAACTTTATTAAATCCAATCCTTGCGAATAACCCGATTGCATTACAAGTGCTAGGCATTTGCTCGGCACTGGCGGTAACAGGAAAAATGCAAACGGCATTTTTAATGTGTATTGCACTGACGTCGGTATTGGCGTGCTCAAACCTCGCGATATCGGCGATTCGCAACTATATCCCGAATAGTATTCGGATTATTGTGCAGATGGTGATTATTTCTTCGCTGGTGATTATTGTCGACCAGATTTTGCGTGCGTTTTTTCCCGCGGTTGCCAAAGAATTATCGGTTTTTGTCGCGTTGATTATTACTAACTGCATCGTGATGGGACGCGCCGAAGCTGTCGCGATGAATACACCACCAATGGAATCATTCGTTGATGGTGTGGGTAATGGCTTGGGCTATTCGGCGTTATTGCTCGTCGTTGCGACTATCCGTGAAATTATTGGCAGCGGTACGTGGTTTGGGCTGACTGTATTGCCGAACGCCAGTGATGGCGGTTGGTATGTCCCTAACGGTTTGATGCTATTGCCACCTTCTGCCTTTTTCATCATTGGTTTGTTGATTTGGGCACTGCGCAGCTACCGCACAGAGCAGGTCGAAGCGCGTGATTTCCAAGAGGCAAGTGCCGCAGAACCCTTATACAGCCCCCATGGGCACTAACTAGCGCATTAATTAGCGCATTAATTAGCGGAGAGAGACGATGGAATATTATTTGAGTCTATTTGTTCGAGCCATTTTCATTGAGAATATGGCCTTGGCTTTCTTTTTGGGGATGTGTACGTTTTTGGCAGTCTCTAAAAAAGTAGAAACGGCCTTTGGTCTTGGCGTCGCGGTAATTGTTGTGCAAGCAATTACGGTACCTGCCAATAATTTAATTTACGCTTTTTTCCTCAAAGATGGAGCTTTATTTTGGAAAATGCTGGGGCTAGATATCGATATTTCTTACCTCGGTTTGGTCGCGTTTATCGGTGTTATCGCGGCGATGGTACAGATTTTAGAGATGTTTTTGGATAAGTATATCCCTTCACTTTATAATGCGCTGGGTGTGTTTTTGCCCTTGATTACGGTGAATTGTGCGATTTTAGGCGGCACGGTTTTTATGGTGGAGCGTGATTATAATTTGGCAGAGTCTACGGTGTTTGGCCTGGGGTCGGGTATTGGCTGGGCGCTTGCCATCGTGTTGTTGGCTGGTGTTCGTGAAAAACTAAAATATGCCGACATTCCCAAAGGGCTAGAGGGACTGGGTATTACCTTTATCATCACGGGACTCATGTCACTAGGGTTTATGTCTTTTTCTGGAATTTCGTTATAGGAGCCTAACCATGGTCGTTTTATACGCAGTACTCGCTTTTATCGTCATCGTATTAGCGCTGACAATGTTGATTTTACTTGCAAGAAAAAGCTTGGTTAGCACAGGCAACGTAACCATTGATATCAATGGCGAAAAAACCATCACCGTTCCTGCTGGCGGTAAATTACTCGGTGCGTTGGCTGGCGAAGGGATTTTCTTATCGTCTGCTTGTGGCGGCGGTGGTACTTGTGCGCAATGTCGGTGCAAAGTAACGGAAGGCGGCGGCTCTATTTTGCCGACCGAGGAAAGTCACATCAATAAACGCGAAGCACGTGAGGGCGAGCGCCTATCCTGCCAAGTTTCGGTCAAACGGGACATGAAAATCGAAGTGCCAGAAGAAGTCTTTGGCACAAAACAATGGGAATGTGAGGTCGTCTCTAATGATAACGTGGCAACATTTATCAAAGAATTGGTGCTAAAAATCCCCGATGGCGAAACGGTTCCATTTCGTGCTGGTGGCTATATCCAGATAGAATGTCCACCACACGAAGTTGAATACAAAGATTTTGATATTGCACCCGAATACCGCGAAGACTGGGATAAATTTAAGGTGTTTGACAACCGTTCTGTGGTCAAGGAAAAAGTTATTCGCGCGTATTCGATGGCAAATTACCCCGAAGAAGAAGGCATCATTATGCTTAACGTGCGAATTGCCTCACCACCACCAGGCGCAGAAGGCATCCCACCAGGGCAAATGTCTAGCTTTATTTTTAATCTAAAACCTGGCGATAAAGTCATGATTTCAGGTCCTTATGGTGAGTTTTTTGCCAAAGACACCGACAATGAAATGGTGTTTATCGGTGGTGGCGCGGGTATGGCCCCCATGCGTTCGCACATATTCGATCAGTTAAAGCGAATTCACACCAATCGGAAAGTGACTTTTTGGTACGGTGCGCGTTCATTAAAAGAAATGTTTTATGTCGAAGACTTTGATTCGCTAGCTGAAGAGTTCCCCAACTTTGAATGGCATGTCGCACTCTCAGATCCATTACCCGAAGATAACTGGACGGGGTATACAGGATTTATCCACAATGTGGTTTATGAAAATCACCTAAAAGACCACCCCGCACCAGAGGATTGTGAGTTTTATATGTGTGGACCACCGATGATGAACAAGTCTTGTATCGATATGCTGCAAAACTTAGGCGTCGAAGAAGAAAACATCATGCTAGATGACTTTGGTGGATAAACACAACCATCCCACAAAAAGTTGAAATACCCAAAGCGGCGGTAGGATAAATTTATTTACCTATTTCGTCGCTTTTTATTATAATGATTGATAATGACAGCATAGGCTGATGCGCTTTTCGTGTCAGTATAAAATGACTAAAGAGGATAACATGAGATTGTTTTTTGTATTCGCGGCACTGATGGCAATGCTAGGCTTGACAGGGTGTTCCACTGTATCCGAGGACAAAACACTAGGCTGGTCGGTGCAGCGCATCTATTCAGAGGCCAAAGAAAACCTAGACGGTGGCTCGTATCGGCCTGCACGTGAGTTGTATGGTAAGTTATTAGCGCGCTATCCCTTTGGTCGTTATGCCCAACAAGCCCAGCTGGATTTAATCCAGCTCGAATACAAAGACCGTGAATTTGACCAAGCCATTGCCCAAGCCGATAAGTTTTTGCAACTCTATCCGACTAGTCCTTATGCCGATTACGCACGGTATATGAAAGGGGTTATCAGCTATTCGCGCGATGTCGGTATTATCGATAAATTAGTCCCAACCAATATTGCCCAGTCCGATCAGGCATTGATGAAAAAAGCATTCGAAGCGTTTCAAGCATTGGTAGAGCAAAACCCCGAAGGGAAATACAGCGAAGATGCGCAACTCCGCATGATATTTTTGAATAACATTAATGCCGAGCACGAAATTTATGTCGCAGAATACTATCTACGCCGAGGGGCGTATCTAGCGGCGGTCAATCGCGCTAAATATGTACTGGAAAATTATCAAACGACCCCGTCTGCAGCACTTGCGCTAGGTGTTAAAGTCCGTGCTTACCGTGAACTTAATTTGCCTGATTTGGCAGACGATGCCATGCGAGTGTTGACGCTAAATTTCCCCGATGAAATCACAGCTAACGAGCGTCTGGTGCATCTGTTAACGGGCGATTTGCAGAAAAAAAGGGGATTTTTTAGCAGTATTCGTCAAACCTTAAGCACCAACTAACAATCAAATAATCCCAACTAACCACCAAATTAAGCGCTTAATTGGAGCGTCAATCAACAGGCGACTGATGTCCTGTTGGTTACATTGAACGGCGCTGAATTAATCATTGCGCTGACTTTTTTGCCCTTGCCTGAGTGATTATCCTCATTGAATGGTCATTGAATGGCTAGCTTTCTAGCGCAGCGTGCTCAATTTTAATGCATTTATCCATAATGACGCTAAGGCCTTGTGCTTTCGCTTTATCAGCGGCTGATTCATGGCTCACGCCCAGCTGCATCCAAATGGTTTTGGCGCCGATTGCTATCGCCTCATCAACAATAGGTGGCACTGCGTCACTGCGTCTGAATATATTGACGATGTCAACCGAAATCGGAATGTCGCTTAGGCTAGCATAGGCTGTTTCGCCCAGTAAATGGGTTAGTTTGGGGTTGACAGGGATTATTCTATAGCCCGCATTTTGCATGTATTGTGCGACCTTGTAGCTGTCGCGCTCTGGGTTATCTGATAAGCCGACAATCGCGATGGTTTGACTGGTGGAAAATAAGTCGTCTCGTGTTTTCATGTGAATCCTCTGCTTGATGTTGGTCGTATTGGTCTCAGTCGTTATTGGTCTCAGTCGTTATTGGTCTCAGTCGTTATTGGTCTCAGTCGTTATTGGTCTCAGTCGTTATTGGTCTCAGTCGTTATTGGTCTCAGTCGTTATTGGTCTCAGTCGTTATTGGTCTCAGTCGTTATTGGTCTCAGTCCTTATTGGCAATGTCGCGCAACACATTTTTCTGTATTTTGCCTGTGGCGGTTTTCGATAATTCGCCAAAAATGACCTTTTTCGGAATTTTAAACCCAGCCAGATTGGCGCGGCAGTGTTTTTGTACGCTTTCTTCGCTTAGCTCGTGGTCTGGCTTGATGCTGATAAACGCACACGGGACTTCCCCCCATTTGTCATCTTTTTTAGCAACGACAGCGACCTCAGCAACAGCAGGGTGTTTGTATAAGGCTTTTTCAATTTCAATGCTAGAAATATTTTCACCACCTGAAATGATAATATCTTTATCACGGTCACGAATTTCCACGTAGCCGTCTGGGTGACAAACGGCTAAATCACCACTATGAAACCAACCTGATGCAAAGGCTTTTTGGGTCTCTGCTGGGTTTTTTAGATAACCTTTCATAACAACATTGCCGCGAAATAGAATTTCACCGATGGTTTGACCGTCATTCGGTACAGGTACAGGCTGGCTATCCAATGAATCCATTTCTGCAACCATCAGGCGCTCTAGCATGGGGTAGCGCACGCCTTGTCTTGCTTTTAACTCGGCTTGTTCGGTTATGGCGAGTTGATCCCATTGTTGATGCCACGCACAGACCACCGCAGGCCCATAGACTTCGGTGAGGCCATAGGTGTGCGTGACATGAATGTTCATGTTTGCCATGGCTTCTAAGATTGATGGGGGTGGCGCTGAAGCTGCTGTCATCACATTAATTTTGTGATTAAAAGTTGATTTTAACGCCGCATCTGCGTTTGACATCATCGATAAAATAATCGGTGCGCCACACAAGTGCGTGACTTTTTCCTCGGCAATTAGTCTAAAAATGGTGTCAACTTTAACGCTACGCAGACACACATGCGTGCCGTTTAGTGCCGCAATGGTCCACGGGAAGCACCAACCATTGCAGTGAAACATGGGTAGCGTCCATAAGTAAACAGGGTGTGCGTTCATATTCCATGCCATAACATTGGATACGGCATTTAAATAGGCGCCACGGTGATGCGTCACCACCCCTTTGGGTAACCCTGTCGTGCCTGACGTATAGCCCAGTGCGATGGCGTTCCATTCGTCATCGGGTAGTGTCCAGGCAAATTGTGGGTTTCCGCTATCTAGCAGCGTTTCGTAGGCCGTGGCTTCGTGGGGAAAATCGTTGGTCGCAGATGGATAGGTAAACTGTGCATCATCAACCACGATGATTTGCGGCGTTACCGATGCCTTATCCAAAGACAAGGTATTCAAAGCTTGTTGAATGACAGGCAGATACTCGCGGTCAACGATAACTAGCTTTGATTCGCTGTGTTCTATCATAAACGCCAATGTACTGGCATCTAGGCGGATGTTGAGTGCGTTAATGACACCGCCCGCCATGGGGATGGCAAAGTGACATTCCAGCATTTCAGGAATATTGGGTAACAAAACCGCCACCGCATCATTTTTGCCTATGCCGATCTGTTGTAATGCACTGGCAAGCTGGATGCAACGCTGGTAAATCTCACGCCAATTACGCCGCACGTTTCCATAAACGACTGCCGTGTGTTCGGGGTAAACCGAAGCAGCGCGTTCAATAAAGGTCAACGGGGATAACTCTGTATAATTGGCCAAATTTTTGTCTAAATCGGTATCAAACATCGATGTCATCGTTTATTTACTCCAATTAGGTGTGCGTTTTTGTAAAAAGGCATCAATGCCTTCGCGGGCATGATCCGTATCCATGTTGCAAGCCATTGTTTCGCTAGCATACTGGTAAGCAGTCGGTAAATCCATTTTCAGTTGTTTATAAAACATCGCCTTACCTAATGCGATGGCAGCAGCGGGTTTGGCGGCGATTGATTCAGCAATGGCAAGCGTATGTTGGCTTAGTGTGCTTTCATCGACTAGGTCGTTGATTAGCCCATAATTTAGGGCTTGTTGTGCATCGATAAACTCACCAGTCAGTAGCATTTTTAGTGCGTGTTTTTGTGATAAATTACGGCTTAATGCAACGGCTGGGGTCGAGCAAAATAAGCCAAAGTTAATACCTGAGACCGCAAATTTTGCCTGCGGGCTAGCCACCGCTAAATCACAGTTGGCGACTAGCTGACAGCCAGCGGCGGTTGCGATACCGTTGACTTCGGCAATCACGGGTTGTGGCAGTTGATTGATAGAAAGCATCATTTGACTGCATTGATTGAATAGGGCTTCGTGAAAGGCTTTGTCTTCGCGGTGGCGTACTTCTTTTAAATCATGCCCTGCGCTAAATGCTTTGCCGTGCGCTTTGATGATGACGACTTTGATGGTTTTGTCTTGGGCAATACTGTCTAGGTGGTTTTGCAGCAAAGTCATCACTTCGCTGGATAGCGCGTTGAATTTTTCAGGTCGATTGAGTATTAATTGCGATATCGCGTGTTGATCGTGGCGTAAAACAATAGCGTCTTGCATAAGGGCTCCGAAAAAATGTCAGAATGAAAAAATATTTTTGTTGTCCTATTTAGGTCAATAGCGGTCGATTATATTCAATTTTGGCAATAAATCTATCTTATAATAGACATCAATTTAAGCAGGTCTTAAATAGCAGGGGTTATTTTAAAGGCAAACTGAAGTTATCTTGAGTGTAATTTAAGTTGCCGTGGCTTGTTTTGGGTTGTTACCCATTTTAGGTATCGCGACTGCCTGTTTGTACTGCTTGTTTGTACTGCCCACTTGTGTGCCATTGTGCCAGCGTGGCTGATACTGGCGACATTGGCGGCATTGGCGATAGACGATACGGGTAACTTGTATCATAAAATTGCGATAAAACAATAATCTGTCAGACCATCATGAGGAAAAAAAATGAAAAACGATCACGAAGTCATCCATAATGAAGCGTTCCACACGCACCCCAACGTGCCCCCCGTCGATCAATCGGATAGAATCGTCCCTTACAATTTACGGCAGTCTGGACCGACATCTGTCCAGATGCTCATTTCGACGCGGATTCGAAAATCGCCATTTTGGCACTTGTCGATTGAAGCAGGGGCGTGGCGCGCCGATGTCTATAATCGCATGTACCATCCACGCGGCTATGTGAAACCAGAAGACGGTGGTGCGATGGCCGAATATGATGCGTTGGTCAATCGTGTGACACTGTGGGATGTCGCGGTCGAACGCCAAATTCGGGTTAAAGGTCCTGACGCCGAAGCGTTTGTAGATTTTGTAATAACGCGTGATGCAACCAAAATCAAACCGATGCATGGTAAATACTGCATCTTGTGCAATGATCGTGGCGGTATATTGAATGACCCTGTTTTGCTGAGATTATCACAAGATGAATTTTGGTTTTCGGTCGCTGATTCTGATTTGTTGTTATGGTTACAAGGGGTCAACGTCGCCAAACAATGGGATGTGGTAATCGACGAAATTGATGTCGCGCCCGTTCAAGTTCAAGGCCCATTGTCGGTGGATTTGATGGCTGAATTAGTCGGTGATGTGGTTCGTGAAATTCCTTATTTTGGTATGTTAGAGAGCGAAATCGCGGGCTGTCCTGTGGTCATTAGTCAAACGGGCTTCTCAGGAGAAAAAGGTTACGAAGTATACGTGCGTGATGCAACACTCAACGCAGAGAATGTTTGGTATGCGATTCGTGGTACGGGTGCGCGCTATGGTCTGCGTGTTATTGCAGTTGCACACCATCGACGCATTGCGGCGGGTATTTTATCTTGGGGACAGGATATGGATAACGAGACATCACCGTTTCAAGTCAATCTTGCCTACCATGTACCAAGAAACAAAACCACTGATTATATTGGAAAAAAAGCATTGGAAGCACAGCGAGAGCAAATCGAGTCGGGAAACTATCCGTTTAAATTAAAAATGGTTGGGCTCAAAATGGGCGGTAAACCAATAACCGATTATGCGCCAGATTTTTGGTTAATTCAAAATACGGAAGGTGTTCGTGTCGGCTATGTGACTTCACCGTGGTGGTCGCCAGAACTACATATCAATATCGCACTGGCTTATGTGCCTTGGGAACTATCAGAGATTGGCACACCGCTTAGAGTAGAATTGCCTGAAGCATACGCCGAAGCATCTGGCGAGCACGTAAAAGCCGAAGTCTGCGATGTGCCATTCCGTCCGTCGGCCAACCCAAGTGCGCGAGAAAAGGCAATGTTAGCGGGCAGAGATTATACGGATTAACGATACGAACGAATTCAATCCAATACGTCAAGCACTCAAGCACTCCTCAAGCCATGAGTGTATGGGAGTGCTTGGCTCAATCGAAACAGGCTCAATCGAAACAGGCTAATATAGACTAATCAGCACGTAATTAAGCGCTGATTAAGCGTTGAATAATGTGTATTAAGCGGTATTAATCAGCTGTTGGCGCAAAAAAGTCACCAGTCGATTATCTGCTGAATAGGCGACATTTAACCGTAGTGCAGGGTAGGGTGATGCCGCTGGATAAAAGAGCTTTCCAGGGGATAAAAAAATCCCCGCTTTGGCCGATTTTTCAGCCAACTGCATATCTGAAATATGACTTGGCAACTTCACCCATAAATATAACCCATCAGAATAGGGTGAGATTTTTAATATCGGCTTTAACTCGCCAAGTGTTGCTAGTGTCGCGGCAGCTTGCGCCGATAGATGCTGTTTTAATGCGCATAGATGCTGTTCGTATTTGCCAGAAATCATTATGTCATAGAGTATGGCTTCATTAAAAGCTGATGTATTGACCATAGTGACCGTTTTGAGTTTTAATAACGAATTGATGCAGTGTTCGTCCGCAATGACATAACCACAGCGTAGCGATGCGGACAGTGTTTTAGAAAAGCTGCTTAAATAAATTGCATGTGGCCAATATGCATGGGAATTATTGAGTATATGTGCAAATGGGTCGTCTATGACGACAATGGTTTGGTGACGATGACAAATTTCACAAATCTCATCAACGATTTTTTCACTCATACTGCCGCCCGTTGGATTATGCGCATAGGGCTGAAAAAACAATATCTTGGGCTTTCTTTTTTCCAGAATGGTTTCTAACTGATATAAATCAGGGTTGATGCTTCGTGCCCAGGGGATTAATTTAATATGTGCCATTTCCAGTTTGCTAAATAAGGGATAATAGCCAGGCGCTTCGACCATGACTTTATCGCCTTTTTTTAGGTAATGTGTAAGATTTCTTCGGGTTGTTTACAGTATTTTTTGAGAGAATACTGTAATGAACATGCACAAACGAATACGCTTAACACCACTTGATCGCCAAGAGATTTGGCGTCTTTATCAAACCAGACAATGGCGAGTAACCGATTTAGCCACACGCTATCGCGTGAGTCGCCCAACGATTTACAAAGTCCTTAAAAACGCGAGGCTGCAGTCTTTTTCACCTAAGAAAAGTACCAACGCGCGTTATCGCAACATCCAATACGGTATGAAGCGATTGGCTAAAGTCGAGCAATCCANACGACTGCCGTTACTACAAGGACAGAAAACAACTGAGGCTAGGGATTATTTGTTTGTTGCGATTGATGACTACTCGCGGGAACTGTACGCGGATATTTTACCCGATAAAACGCAACACAGCGCCAAAGCTTTTTACTCAACAACGTGCTTGCACAATGCCCTTACACCATTGATTATGCGTACTCAGATAATGGTAAAGCATACAAAGGAACGCCGCAACATGCATTTGTCAAAGCGTGTCGTGACAATGGCATCGGGCAAAAGTTTACACGTATTGCTAGACCACAGACCAATGGTAAAGCAGAACGTGTTATCCGCACTATGATGGAAATGTGGCACGAAAAACAATCATTTAAAGATAGTGCACATAGACGATTGGAATTAAATCGATTCATCAATTTTTACAATACTGTCAAACCGCACAAAAGTTTGAACAACGCAACACCTTATGAGATACTTAGTCACTACTTTGAGTTAACCTAACTGTAAACAACGCGAGGATTTCTTACACCTAAACCAACCGTACCTGATAAGGCGGTGGCAAGGGCTTGGAAATGGCTGACTTCCCCCGCATCATTGGGATCTGAATATTTACCTTTAAGTAAATCAATGGAGTGTTTAACGCCACTTAATTGAATAAAGCCAAAGTAAACGGTGAAAACAACCGCACCGATAACTAACCAGCCAACAATCCATAAGAACTCAATTTCCGTGCCAGGGATGGTGATTGAGGAGAATATAAAGCCAACAAATGGGCCAGTCACTACACCAAAGTAGTGTTCAGCTTTTTCTAGCATGCTGGTGGCTTCCTCAGCCTCTTGCGCATACGCAACACTAAACAAGCTAAATGAAGCCAGAATAGCGAATAAATTTCTTAATGTTTTCATAATGATTCCTCCCGATTACGGAACAACGGTGACAGGTACGTCAGCGATTTGCACGAGATTGGCTGGTACCGAGCCAAAGATACGGTTAGATAGCTTGCTACCGCCATGACGACCGACAAAAATATGTGTCGCGTTACTTTCTTTGCCGTAATTGACGAGTGTTTCGGCAATGTTACCGTATTTTACCACCGCATCGATTTGAATCCCGTAGTCACCTAGGGCAGAAACTAACGGGTTCAAAATTGCCGTTTTGGCTTTGGTTAGGTCTTCTTCGCGTCTTTTATGGCGCTGTTCGAGTTCTTCTGGGGTGAGAAAGCTATACGCTGACCACTCAAGCACATGGATGATTTTCAGCGTAGCGCCCGCTGCTTTGGCATCTTCTGCAGCAAATTTAGCGGCTCTTACGCCACCTTCGCTACCATCTATGCCGACAACATAACATTTTGACATAATCAATTTCCTCTCTAGTTGATTGTATTACTGTGCTTTCAACCTAATAAACGACACCAGTGGCATTAACAATCGCATCACTAATTGCATTGCTAATCGCATCACTAATCGCGCTACCAATCTGCAAGCACAGATGCGACTAGGTTAACGATTTTTTAACTAAAAATAAAGTAATAATTGTTATTACTCATTAAAAAGGCAGTTGCATGTTGATTTAAATAAATAAAAATTTATGTCGTTGGTGGGCTGAGTTCATCTATCTGAAATAGTATGTAACGAATGGTACTGTGGGTTTAATGTGAATCATGTGCGCGCGTTGGTATTCGCGCTGTTATTCGCGCTGTTATTTGTGCTGGCATTCATCAATTAGGCTTGATTAAAGCTATTTATTTTTCCTATATTTGTTATAGAATAGTCCAGACGGGTACAATGAGGATACGCAGGCATCTTGCAGTTATTCTGCTTTACAGGCGTTTTTCTTGTCGTATCATGCTGGTAGGTTAAAATAATCAACACTTGACAGAGAGGATAAATATGCAAAGAAGAAAATTCCTAAAGACAGCAGGGGTGACAGCAGGGGCGGTTGCAACGGCCGCATCGATTGCTCAGGCCGATGAGAAAAAAGTCCACGAATGGAAAATGGTCACTACGTGGCCAAAAAACTTCCCAGGGCTTGGTACAGGCGCAGAATTTTTAGCGAAAAAAATTAACGAACTCACCGACGGACAAGTCAATGTCAAAGTTTATGGGGCGGGTGAAATCGTGCCACCGTTGGAGTCGTTTGATGCTGTATCAAATGGCACAGCGCAAATGGGGCATGGCGCAGCGTACTACTGGAAAGGCAAATCAGAAGCCGCACAGTTTTTTGCGGCCGTTCCTTTTGGGCTAAATGCCATGGAAATGGACAGCTGGATTTATCACGGTGGTGGTTTGGAAATTTGGCAAGAGACCTATGCGCCGTTTAATCTGGTGCCAGCTGCTGCGGGCAACACGGGTGTGCAAATGGGTGGTTGGTTTAATAAAGAAATTAACGCTATTGAAGATTTAAAGGGCTTGAAAATGCGTATCCCAGGGTTGGGTGGCGAAGTCCTCAAACGGCTAGGTGGTACGCCAATTTCTTTGCCGGGTGGTGAAATCTTTACTTCGTTGCAATCGGGTGCGATTGATGCAACGGAATGGGTAGGGCCTTATAATGATTTGGCTTTTGGATTGCATAAAGCCGCCAAAAATTATTATTACCCTGGCTGGCATGAGCCTGGCACGACGTTAGAGACCTTTATCAATAAGGATGCACTGGATAGCTTGCCAGAAAATTTACAGAAAAAAGTCCTAGACGCAGCGCGTATTGCAAACCAAGATATGTTTGCTGAATTTAACGCGAGAAACGGACATGCACTCAAGGAATTGGTTGAAAAACACGATGTGCAACTAAAACCATTCCCTGATGATGTGCTCAAAGAAATCCGTAAAATTTCGGATGAGGTTGTCGCTGAGATTGCGAAAAAAGATGCCATCTCGCAAAAGGCGTATGATTCTTATATTGCCTTTAGAGAAAACGCAATTGCGTATGCTGAGGTTAGTGAATTGGCGTATTTGAGAGCGCGTTCAATGACGAATTAAGTATGGTGTCTTCGTTGTCGCTTGCAGTACGGCATTGCGACAAAGCGGCTATCGAATAAGCCGTGTGAGACGCAGTCCGTGTCAGCTAAAACCGTGTCAGAAGCAAGCATCGCATCTGACACGGTTTTTTATGGGCTTTTATGGGCTTTCTGGGTAAATGAGCGTAAAGTAACGCGCGGTTGCGCCTTGGTGCTGTGTTAAAAAGTGGTGCGCGCGATGCCCAATGCTAGGCTGGTTAAGCGTTTCGTTGATGGCATGCGTTAGTAATGGCGTTAGTAATGGCGTGAGTAATGGCGTGAGTAATGGCGCTGATAATGGCGTTGACGTGGCGCCAGTTGATTGACGCTGCAGTGTCTGCGGTGTTTCTACTCCTGTTGCCGTTGTTTTTTTCGCTACTTTTGCGGCCACGTTTTCGGCTGCTTTTTTTGTGGCATCTATTTGCGGCTCTATTGACGGCGTGATAACGACGATGGCTTGTTCCGCGTGCATCGCGGTGACAATCGCATCAAAGTTAAAGAAATGGGGCCCGATAATACTAGGCGTTTTAAATAAGGCCGCTTCCAATGGATTGTGTCCACCATGTGGGATGAAACTACCCCCAATAATCGTCAGCTTTGCCAGCGCATAAAATGGCATCAACTCTCCCAACGTGTCGATGATTAACACGTGGGTTTGTGGCGAAAGCGGTGATTGTTTTGCGTCGCTATAGCGTTCGACCTGCAGCGAGGTGTTAATGCACAGTTGCTGTACCGCGCGGCTGCGCTCAGGATGGCGTGGGGCGATGACCAATAACGCGTTAGCATCATCGGAAAAATGGCTGTTTAGATAAGCGTCAATAATAGACTCGTCTTCACCCTTGTGCGTGCTGGCAGCAAGGATAAACGGGCGACCTTGGGTGCGAGTTTTGCAATTTGTTTTTTGGGCTGCAAAATCAGGGGGAGCATGGATGTCAAATTTCATTGAGCCATAATTGCAGGCGGCCGCGCCTAGTGTTTTAAACCGCGCTTCACTCATAGTGTTTTGACAGGCCACTAAGTCAAAACAGTTAAGCACATCGGCAGTGAAACGGCGACAACGCGCGTAACGGCGATAGGATTTTTGAGAAAGCCGTGCATTAATTAAATAGGTAGGAATGCCGTGTTTTTTTAGCTGACGCAAGCAGTGCGGCCAGATTTCTGTTTCGACAAAGAGGGCGGTTTTGGGCTGTGTTTTTCGAATAAAACGCCCAATAATGGTCGGCGTATCAAACGGGAAGTAACCATGAAAAATGCGCTGATTGAGCTGAGACGCTAATTTATCGCGTACCATCGCCGCACCAGTGGGTGTGGTTGTTGTGATGAGAATGGGTTCATCGCTATCAGCCAGTAGTTTTTCGATCAGGGGTAATACGGCTAAAAATTCTCCAACAGAGACGGCATGAATCCAGATGGGTCTGCCAGGCAGTGTTGGCAGGCCGTAAGCAAAACGCTGGCCGATTTTTTTTCGATAATCTGGGTTGTGACGGCTTTTCCAGAGTAAGCGGATTACCGCAAACGGTGGCAAAATAAGACTCAAAAACGTATAGAGCCACCACCAGAAAAAACGAGCAGGGTGGGTTGTTTTGTGGTGGGTTGGTCGGTGTTTATCTGTGAAATGGCTTGGCATGGTGTTATTTTTTACGTAAAGCCCCTGTATTTGAATATCGAGTGGCACATTGCGCGATTGCCTGTAGGCTATTTTCAGCGGCACGGCAGTTGGCGCTCAGGTGTTCTGGATTGATTGTTCCGCAGATAACGGTATTGACAGGTGAGGCGAGTAAAAAATCCATAGTGGCTTGCAGTGTGTCTGTTGGATTGTCAGGCTGGCTGGCTGCTTGGCTGGCTGTTTGGCTAGCTGCTTGTGCGACTGGTTGTATCAGATGGCCACTGGCAAAGGCTTTTTTGATAAAAATTTGTTTGTGGTGCGCCATGGCATAATCAATAACGGGCTGTTCAGCGCGGTAATGCAGATGGTGTGTAATCATGGCAATGTCCATATCATAGTGCTTGAGTGCTGCAATGCCACCTTCGGCCGTTTTACTAGAGATGCCAATGGCTCGGATAATGCCTTTGCGTTTGAATCGCTGTAGCGTGTTGACGGCATCGGTATGTGCAAGGATATCAAAATCATTGCCATCTGAATGAATCAGCACAATGTCCAGCCAAGTTGTGTTCAGCCGTTTTAGCGATTGTAAAATACTTTGCTCGATTGCTGCTTGGGTAAAGTCAAAAACGGATTGTCCTGCGTGATAGCGTTCCCCAACTTTGGTCGAAATCACCCAGTGCTCGCGTTGGGACAACAGTTGTCCGATTCTTTTTTCGCTTTCACCATAGGCAGGTGCTGTGTCTATCAAATTGATATTGAGTGATTTAGCGCGCGCTAGCAACGCGCAAATAGCAGCGTCGCTCGGCAGCTCAAAGGCATGCGCATACTTCACATCAGTATTGCGGCCGAATTTGACAGTGCCTAAACCAATGGGAGAAAAGGATAATTCATCAGATAACCCACTAGGTTTAATCGTCCTGTAATTGTTTTCAAACATAATCGCCTATTATAGGGCACAAAAAGCAGATACTCTAGAGAAAAGCGCTGATAAAAAAATCAGCCGCAATGATAAATAGGTCACAGGGTTTAAGACGGATGAGTACGTACATTATCGGGGATGTCCACGGTTGTTATCAATCGCTATTGGCATTATTGGGTAAAATACAATTTAACCCCAAAAAAGATAAACTGATTTTCGTGGGCGATTTAATCAATCGCGGGCCTGATTCTTTGTCCGTATTGCGCTTTGTCAAGTCATTAGGCGACTCGGCGGTGGTTGTTTTGGGCAACCATGATATTTCTTTTATTGCGTACATGGCAGGCGTGTATCATGGGCGCGGTACGGATTTTCCGAAAATGGCATTGGCAAAAGACAGTACGGCATTGTCTGAGTGGCTAAGAAACCAGCCACTATTGCATCAGGTGTTGGATTTGAACTATCTAGTCGTTCATGCGGCTATTCCGCCTGAGTGGTCGATTGAAAAAGCAACCCAGCGAGCGCGTAAGGCAGAAAAAAAACTGCGTGGTGAAAACTACAAAAAATATCTGCGTGCCGCGTATCAACCAGGCCCAACGCATTGGAAAAAATGCCAAACGAAACGCGATAAGTTTCGTTATACAGTTAACGGATTAACGCGGTTGCGCTATTGCGATGCTAAGGGTGGCTTTGATCTATCTGAAAAGGCACCGCCTAGGCAGCAAAAAAAAGGACTGTTGCCTTGGTTTGAAAGTCGGCAGTCGCGACAAGATGACCAAGCCACGCAGATTGTCTTTGGTCACTGGGCAGCGTTGGGGTACCATCAGTATGGTAATAGCATTTGTATAGACAGTGGCTGTGTCTGGGGTAATCGGCTCACCGCGCTTAAAATCACGCCAGACGGATATTTGGCCATTCATAAAAAGAGATAGCCTCTTGGCGACAGTCTCTCGGTGATACCTAGTTGCAGGCGATGGTTGCGCATTGCAATAGCATAGCAATAGCCACGGTAATAGGACGAGGACAGGATTGAAACAGGATTGAAGCAGGGCTGGGGCAGGGCTGCAAGCATCGGGTTAAAAAATCCGATAAAATATTTGACAGTGTTAAGCCATTCGGTGATAATAGCCGTCCTGATGGAGGGGTTGGGGAGCGGTCAAACCCATCAGACTGTAAATCTGACGCCTCGTGCTTCGAAGGTTCGAATCCTTCCCCCTCCACCACTTCAAATTTGATTGTTCAATAGAATAATCTGTCAATAGATGCTGATTTTTTTGGTACAGTTGCTATAGGTTTTTTCCATCCTCTATCAGTTTTTGAACTTCAGCGACTGCTTTGTCACCAAGCGCTAACGGGCAACCCCAGTAATCAAATATTCCATCCCTGTTCGTGTTTTGTCCACAGGTTACAAATAAACCTGTTCCTAATCTTGCCTTCAAATGATTAGCTAACCAACCTATAAATCCGCTGTTATCTTTACATTCATCAAAATGAAAAGAGAAAATCTGGAACAATTCTTTGGATTGGTCGTCAGAGGGAATAAGTTGACTCCAAACCTCTTCATCTCGGATTAAACACAGCGCATTTTGATTCACTTTGTCATTAAATTTTGCCAATGGAAATTCTTCAAAGGCGTATGCGCCTGCGTAAACTTTAAAATCTGTTTCGGAAATCACTTTTCTGAGACGGTTTTCTGTCTGCTCGGTTGTTTCGTGGCTTATTTGCACCATAATGTATCCTCATTCTCCGTATAGTTAATTACTTATTAACTTATTATAGGTGAATTTGAGTGACAATTTTTTTGAAAAACAATCTGATTCGAATTAAAACAAAGGTTTTTTAGTGGGAAACTGACTGTTTTATCTGCGTGAGATAATCAAATAGTCTTTTGGGGTGGGAGCAAGCTAATTTAAGGCGCTTGATTTTTAGTAGTAAGTAGCCTAATAAAATAGGGGTGTCAAATGACAATACCCCTATTTTATTAGGTCAAATCCCAGTTGCTTGTGAATTAGCTATTTATTGACTTTGTGCAAGGCGCGACCATCAACAGCTAAGGCGGCTTCATGGATGGCCTCGACCAATCCTGGGTGGCCATGACAAATGCGCGCAATGTCCTCGGCAGCGGCTTTGTATTCCATTGCGACCACGAGCTCTTGAATCAGCTCTGATGCCATCGGGCCAATAATATGCGCCCCTAAAATTTCATCGGTGACGTCATGGGCCAAGATTTTGACGCGGCCTTTATCGGCATCCATGGCTTTGGCACGACCATTCGCGGCAAAGGGGAAGTCGCCTTTTTTGTACGGGATGCCTTCAGCCTTGAGTTGTTCTTCGGTTTTGCCGACACTCGCAATCTCTGGGTTTGTGTAGATGATGCTGGGTACGAGTTCGAGGTTCATATGCGGTGATTGGCCATCAATGACTTCAGCGGCCATGACGCCTTCTTCTGATGCTTTGTGGGCAAGCATCGGGCCACGGACGCAGTCACCTACCGCAAAGACGTTGGCAAGCCCTGTGCGACACTGGTCATCGACCTCGATAAAACCACGGTCATCGCATTTGATGCCTAGGCCTTCAGCGAATAAGTCTTGGGTGTTTGGGCGCCGACCAACGCAAACAAGTAACTTGTCAACTGTTTGAGTTTGATCTCCTTTTTTGTCTTCGTAGGTAATGACGACTTCATTGTTTTTGACGTCAGCTTGTTTGACTGCGGCGCCAAGGCGGATGTCGAGTTTTTGCATTTTGAATTGACGCCCTGCATCTTTGGCGATTTCTTGGTCAACCTGTGGTAACAGGGTTGCGGAGGCTTCAAAAATAGTGACCTCTGCGCCCAAACGGTGCCATACACTGCTCATTTCAAGGCCAATAACGCCAGCGCCAATAACGCCTAATCGCTTAGGTACTTCGGTAAAAGATAGTGCGCCAGTCGAATCAACAATGTGGGTGTGATCCATTTTTGCCACTGGGATGTCAATGGGTACCGAGCCTGGCGCAAGGATAACGTATTGGGTTTTGTAAGTTTCGACTTTTCCTGCTGCATCCGTGACTGCTACCGAATCTTTGGCGGTGAGTTTCCCTTGACCCTGAATCCAATCGATTTGATTGGCTTTGAAAAGCTGCTCAATACCGCCAGTTAATTGCCCCACGATGCCGTCTTTTCGTGTTTGCATGGTTGCAATATCAATGCTAGCCCCTTTGATGCTGATACCATGTGCAGCAAGGCTGTCTAGGCGATGAAAATGCTCGGTGGTTTCTAATAACACTTTTGAGGGGATACAGCCCACGTTGAGACAAGTACCGCCCAATGCAGGTGTTTCGCCTTTGTGCTGGTACATTTCGACACAGGCAACGCGTTTACCGAGTTGAGCGGCGCGAATCGCCGCAACATAGCCACCTGGGCCACCACCAATCACAATGACATCATAATTTGACATAAAAACCTCATAAACCTATTTATACTGAATGGATTGCATTGCTGATTTATACGTCAAGTAATAATCTAGCAGGATCTTCGAGCATGTTTTTCAAATGGACTAAAAAACTGACTGACTCACGTCCATCGATAATACGGTGGTCATAAGTCAACGCAACGTACATCATAGGACGAATCACAATCTCACCATTCTCAACAACCGCGCGCTCAACGATATTGTGCATCCCTAAAATTGCCGACTGCGGCGGGTTGACAATCGGTGTGGACATCATAGAGCCAAACACCCCACCGTTAGTAATAGAGAAAGTACCGCCTGTCATTTCTTCAATGGTTAGGCTGCCGTTTTTGGCTTTGCCGCCGTACTCACGAATTTGTGCTTCGATATCGGCAAAACTCATGCGATCCGTATCACGTAGAATAGGAACGACCAAGCCGCGTGGGCTGGATACGGCAATACCAATATCAAAATAATTGTGATAGACAATGTCGTCGCCATCAATGGCGGCATTGACTGCGGGAAATTCTTTGAGTGCCTCGGTTGCCGCTTTGACAAAGAAAGACATAAAGCCTAATCGGGTATCGTGACGTTTTTCAAAAGCATCTTTGTATTGGCTACGAATGTCCATGACAGGCTTCATGTTGATCTCGTTAAACGTAGTCAGTAGCGCAGAGGTTTGCTGTGACTCGAGTAACCGCTCGGCAATTCGCTTGCGTAGTCGTGTCATGGGGACGCGTTCTTCGGCGCGCATCGGTGCTGCGCCATGGGCCAAAGTGGAGAGTACGTCTTGTTTGGTGATGCGGCCGCTGTGACCTGTGCCTGCAACGGCCGTTACGCCAGTTTCTGCCATCATTTTCTTTGCTGCGGGGCTGGCAATGCTCTGACCGCTTGTGTTAGGGGCTGATTTTGTTTCAACAGCGGCGGGTTCGGCTTTATCGGCCTTGCCAGCGTCACCTTTGTCGGCGTCGCCCTTGTCAGTTTGCGCGTCGGTGGCTTTAGCCTCGGCGGCAGGCGCTTCGCCCGCTTCGATATAAGCGACTAAAGCATCACCTTCGACGGTTTCACCGCTTTCAATGACGATTTCTTTGAGCGTGCCACTAATCGGTGCGGGCAGCTCTAGTACGACTTTGTCAGTTTCTAAATCAACGAGATTTTCTCCTTGATTCACAAAATCGCCAACGCTTTTATGCCAGTCTAACAAAGTCGCATCAGCGACAGATTCGGGGAGTTGTGGGACACGGACTTCATTGCTCATTTTTCACCTTTTTTCTTGATACGTGTTAGTTAACCGATGATATTGCGTAGGCGCTTTATCACGAGTGCTTGTCAGAAATGTTTAATGCCTGTTCTACCAAGGCGGCCTGCTCTTTATTGTGGACATACGCATATCCTGCTGCGGTTGAGGCTGACTCAGGGCGACCGATATAGCTGATAGGCGCTTGGCTAGGGTTGTGTTGGGTTAATTGATGAACAATATTGCGCCAAGACCCTTGGTTTTCAGGCTCTTCTTGTGCCCAGACGATTTCAACGGCATTAGGATAACTGCGAATTTGTGCCGCATAGTCTTTGGCTGGGAATGGGTATAATTCCTCGATGCGAATGATGGCAATGTTTGTGATGCCTTGTTCGCGGCGTTTTTCCAGTAAGTCGTAGTAAACTTTACCCGAACAGAAAATAATCCGTTTGACTGTTGCGGTATCCAACGCATCAATTTCACCAATGATTTCATGGAATTTGCCATTGGCTAAATCGTCCATTGTATTGACAGCAAGTTTATGGCGCAGCAGTGATTTGGGCGTCATAATGATAAGCGGCTTTCTAAACGATTGTTTCATTTGTCGCCGCAACATGTGAAAGGTTTGCGCGGGTGTGGTTGGCATGCAGACACGCATGTTGTTTTGCGCACAAAGCTGTAAATAACGCTCTAGTCGTGCCGAGGAATGCTCAGGGCCTTGTCCTTCGTAGCCGTGTGGTAGCATGACAGCAAGCCCACAATAGCGCTCCCACTTGGCTTCGCCAGAGGCAATAAATTGGTCAAATAGGACTTGTGCACCGTTAGCGAAATCACCAAATTGCGCTTCCCAGATGACCAGCGCATTGGGCTCGCTTTGTGAAAAACCGTATTCATAACCGAGTACGGCTTCTTCTGACAAAATGGAGTCGATAATTCGGCAGCTAGGCTGGTTAGGGCTGATATTGGCTAGCGGTGTATAGCTTTCGCCTGTGGTGGCGTCGTGGATGACGGCGTGGCGGTGCGCAAACGTGCCGCGACCCGTATCTTCCCCTGAGAGGCGAACGAGGTAGCCGTCTTCAAGCAGCGTGGCATAGGCTAAATTTTCAGCAAAACCCCAGTCACAGGGCTGCTTGTCTTCGCTCATATCAATGCGCGTATCGTAGAGTTTTTTAACGATACGATGCGGCGTGAAACTGTCAGGATAGCCGAAGGTTTTTTTGGCGAGTGCGACCAAAGCGGCCTTATCGTATGTCGTATCGACAGGAGTTGCCCAGTCTTGTGCTGCAAATTGCTCCCACGCTTTAATGGCTTCGCTGTTGTGTTTGGTCGTGGGGATCGGTCGGGATACGCTTTCACCTGCATCGAGTTTTGCCTTGTAGGCGTTTTGTATATCGGTTAGCTCGCTAGCGCTAATGATGCCCTCTGCTTGGAGTTTTTCAGCGTATAAACTAAGGGTTGATTGGTGCGAACGGATAATTTTATACATCATCGGTTGCGTGATGGCTGGCTCGTCTGCTTCGTTATGCCCCAGTCGGCGGTAACAGACCAAATCGAGAACGATGTCTTTGTTATATTTAAAAATATAATCCGCCGCTATTTCAGCGCAAAGCACGACAGCCTCTGGGTCGTCGCCATTGACGTGGATGACAGGCGCCTGCACCATTTTGGCAGGGTCCGAGCAATACAGCGAGGAACGGGCATCCAGCGGATTAGACGTTGTGAATCCGACTTGGTTGTTGATAATAATATGCACCGTACCACCGACACGGTAGCCACGCACTTGAGAAAGCTGGAGTGTTTCTTGGATGACGCCTTGGTTTGCAAAGGCGGCATCGCCATGGATTTGAATGGGTACAACTTCGTTAGCAACACCCATAGCAGAGCCAGCGCCAGGTGTTTTTTTGCGACGCTCCATCCGTGCTCGCACAGAGCCTTGGACGACAGGATTGACAATCTCTAAATGTGATGGGTTAAACGCTAACGCTAGGTGCAAATTGCCGCCAGGTGTTTCGACATCTGACGAAAAACCCATATGGTACTTGACATCACCGGCTGTGTTTTCCTTAATGGCACGACCCTCGAACTCATCAAATAGATTGGCGGGCAATTTGCCTAAAATGTTAATGAGTAAATTCAATCGGCCACGGTGTGCCATGCCGATGACGACTTCTTTGCTACCGTTTGTGCCGAGCTTTTGTAGTAAGTGGTCCATCATGGGAATTAGTGATTCGCCGCCTTCCAAAGAAAACCGTTTTTGACCGACATAACGGGTATGTAGGTATTTTTCTAGCCCTTCGCCTTTGACGAGATTCTGTAAAATTTCGCGTTTTTGTGCAGGGGTCGCTTTTGGTTTGTGTGCAAAGCGCTCTAGTCGCTCTTGTAGCCAGCGTTTTTCTTTGATATCGTGAATATGCGCAAATTCGGCGCCGATGGTCGTGGTGTAAACATCTTTGAGGTACGCAATAATATCGCGTAGCTTCATCTGTGTTTGCTCAACGAATAGGGTTGACACATCAAAATATTCGTCTAAATCGCTGTCGTTTAGGTTGTGATAACGATAGTCTAAATCAATAACCGTATTGCGGTCACGGAAATTCAGTGGATCAATGTTGGCGTCTTTGTGACCCGAATTGCGATAAGCACCAATCAGTGAGTTGACTGCAGACTGCTTGGCTGATGCATCACCGCTATCGCTACTACCCTTGGGGAGTTTAGATAAAATTTGGAATTTATCTTGAACGATTAGCCTTGGCGTATCGGGCGTTTGGTCGTTATCTTTGAGTTGCTGGAAGTATTGTCGCCAGTTGTCAGGGACTTCATCTGGGGTCGTGAGGAATGTTTCGTAAAGGCTCTCGACAAAGGTGGCGTTAGCGCCCGATAAATGGGCCGTTTTTTTTAGTTGTTCGTAATTACTCATAAATTAATCTCTATGGATAACAAGTAGTGGCTTTGTTGTCGCCTTTATTGTTGTTGTCTTTGTTGTTGTCTCGCCATTTATTATGATGAGGCCTCACAGCAAGGATTTTAGCGTTATCTAAAGCGCTATGTAAGCGTCACGTAAACCAGGATAAATAGCATGTTCTAAATTAGACATACTTTTGGGGATATGATACGCTTTTATACGCTAGAAATAAAGTCTATTCCTACCAATATCGATTCAAACCCGAACAATCAATTTAAATCATTCATTCACCACTATCACTAACCCATGTCAAACCGCCGTTTTTCTCGTCGAAATTCACCTGCTCGCAACACGGTCAAAGTCATGGCTGGCGAACTCCGTGGACGCGCCATACCTTTTGCGTCAGCTGACGGGCTCAGGCCGACAGGTTCTCGGGTGCGTGAGACACTGTTTAATTGGCTGGCACCCGTGATTGAGGGTAGTCGCTGTTTGGATTTGTTTGCTGGTAGCGGTGTATTGGGTATTGAGGCGATTTCCAGAGGTGCTGCATGGGTGACTTTGGTAGAATCACACCGCCCGACTGCCCAACAGCTTGCAACAGTGCTCAGCGATTTATCTATACAAAATGCACAAATTATCCAGGCAGATTTTCAGCGTTTTTTAGCGTCTCATCCCGTCGATTACGATGTGGTTTTTTTGGATCCGCCCTATGCTAAGCGCTATTTGTCGCGTGTGTTATTGGGCTTGCAAGATTTGCAGAAAAACAAACCTCGTTATATTTTTATTGAGGATAATCAGCCGATTGAGTCGTTAATGGCGGCGTTGCCTGATTATCAGCTAATGCGTGCTAAGCAAGCAGGGGCAATTTATTATGGGTTATTGGTGTTAAATCGTGATACCTTATGAAGCAGCGCGCAATAAACCGCAATAAACAAACCATAATAAACAAAGTTAACCAATCGTAGAATCTATGGCACAAAAAAACGTGGCGATTTACCCAGGCACTTTTAACCCAGTGACCAGCGGACATATTGATATTGTCCATCGGGCGGCAAAAATGTTCGATAAAATCTATATTTGTGTGGCTGAGAGTCAACACAAAAACCCTTTATTTAGTTTAGATGAGCGGGTTGCGCTTATCGAATCCATTGCATTTGCCGATCATGTCGAGGTGATTGGGTTTCGCAAGCTGCTGATTGATTTATGCCATGAGCTCAATGCCAATGTCATTATTCGTGGACTGCGGATGGTGTCTGATTTTGAATACGAATTTCAGTTGGCCTCGATGAACCGCCATTTGGATCCACAAATTGAAACGATATTTCTAACACCTGCTGAAGATAAATCCTTTATCTCGTCGACAATTGTCCGCGAAGTTGCCAAGCTCGGTGGCGACGTCACTCAGCTAGTGCCACAGCATGTTGCAGCGGCACTAAGAGAAAAATACGCGCCTTAAAATACGTGTCTTAAGTGATGCGCCGCCTTAAATGATATGCGCTTTAAATGGTGTGTGCTTTAATCAGCCACCTGTTATCTGCATTACTTTTTGTAAATAAGCAATAATCTCAGTCTGTTTTACGCCTTGGCAAGGAACGATATCTAATATTCGTTCGCCGATGACGTATAGCGGGACGAGCCTTTCTATCGCTGCCATGCCACCGTGGCTCGCGCCTTTGTCATTATTCATGCCGTGGTCTGAGGTGATTAAAATTTGATAGCCCGCAGCAATCCAAGCTGGGACAATGTGGCCAATAACTTGGTCAACTTGGCGTGCTTGACAAAGATATTCATCGCTATAAACGCCATATTGATGACCAGTATCATCGACGTTCATTGGGTGAATTAATAAAAAATCAGGGTCGTAGGTTTTTCTGAGGTATTCAGCGTCTTGAAAAACCGCCATATCAGGATAATGGTCTTGATGATAAAAAATACCGTGTTGAATAGGTTTGTTTTTATCATTTTGAATACGGTGTGTCCAAACATCATACGGTGATTGATTATATAGCTCGCTAAACCAGTGATAAGCGGCAGCCGCCGTTGTGAGCCCTGCATCACTGACGTCATGAAACAGACTGCGCTCATTCGATAGACGGTTCACGGTATTTACCGTAATACCGCTTTCATAGGGTGTTTTGCCTGTTAAAATGGTTTCGTACAGTGGGCGAGAAGCTGATGGCAAAGCGCACTCAATAACTTGGTGCTTGGCAATGCCTGCTTCAATCCAGCTGTGAATACTACCCATCGCTTTTTCGGCGATTTCATTGGCGAGCCCATCAATAATAATTAAAATTGTCTTAGTGTTAGGATCAGCGTGGCTGTTTGTGGCGGTTTTCATCATGAGGTGTTAGGTTATTGGTTGTTATTTAAGTGAAGCATCGCATCGTCTATCGCTGGTATGAAGATGATTTAATGCAGGAGTTAATACGGACGCGTTTGATGAGGTGTTGCAAGGTTCAAGTGGATCAATCATCGGGATGGAGTGAATTAACTGTTGAGTATAAGCGGCTTGGGGTTGCAAGAAAATGTCACGCACCGAGCCTTGTTCAACAAGTTCCCCGTGTCTAATCACCACCACGTGATCACATAAGTTGGCAATCACACTCAAATCGTGTGAAATAAATAAGATAGTCAGTCCCATTTCATCGCGCAGGGATTTCAGCAGTTTTAAAATTTCCGCTTGTGTTGACACATCCAGTGCGGCAACGGATTCATCGGCGACAATAAACTGTGGTTCACAAATTAAGGCACGTGCAATACTGATGCGTTGACGTTGCCCACCAGAAAACGCATGGGGGAATCGTCGCAGATGTGAAATTTCGATATGACAACGCGCGGCGATGGCTTTGACGCGGGCGTCAATTTCCGCTTTGTCTTTGCATAATTTTAATGCTTCTAAGGGCTCTGCGATGATATCGCGAACGGTCATGCGCGGATTCAGCGAGGCATGTGGATCCTGGAAAATCATCTGACCAATCCGCGCAAAGGTTTTGCGTTTGATTTGTTTGGGATGATTAAATTGCAGCGGTTGATCTCCTAAAAAAGCAATCGTGCCGCTGCTGATGGGGGTTGCCCCCAGCAACGCTTTGCCCAAGGTGGTTTTACCTGAGCCTGATTCACCAACCAATCCAATAATGCGACCTTTCGGCAAAGTTAAATTAATGTCTTTAACTGCATGAAATTGCCGCTTATCGTGTCGCCCACCACTATTCATGGGGAAATAAATGTTGAGATTTTCGATGCGAACAAATGGATCGCCTGCGTCTTTGGGTGGCGGTGGCAGTTCGTTGATGTGCGGTAGCGCGTCGAGTAATTGCTGGGTGTAGGCGTGTTGCGGTTGACGCAAAACAGTTTCAGCGCGCCCTGCTTCAACCACACGCCCTTTTTTCAGCACGGTAACGTTGTCCGCCACTTTACTAATTACGCCCAAATCATGTGTGATAAAAATCATCGCCATGCCGAGTTGCTCGCGCAATTCCAGCATTAAATCGAGGACTTGCGCTTGAATCGTAACATCTAGCGCCGTTGTGGGTTCATCCGCAATCAGTAATTTCGGTTGCGTGGAGAGCGCCATCGCAATCATCGCGCGCTGGCGCATACCGCCCGATAATTCAAAAACGTATTGATCAAAACGCTGCTCAGGCATGGGAATACCGACGCGCTCAAATAGTCCGATGCCGATTTTTCGCGCTTCGTCACGGCTTTTACCGAGATGAATTTGAATCGTTTCAATGATTTGCTCGCCAATGCGAATGGCCGGGGCGAAGCTTGCCATCGGTTCTTGGAAAATCATCGACACGACACCGCCATGCACCATGTTAAGCTGTTTCCCTTTTAGCTTAAGCACATTATAGTCTTGGTTGTTGTGATGTAGCATCACACGACTGTTGCTATGCACGAGGGCGTTGCTGGGCATCAAGCGCATAATGGTCTTGGAGGTCACAGATTTACCTGAGCCTGATTCGCCGACCAAACCGACAATTTCGCCAGGATGTACCGATAAATGAATATCATCGACGGCGCGAATCAGTCCTTCTTCGCTACGAAAGTCAACGGTAAGTTGAGAGACATCAAGTAATGATTGCATAGGTTACCTCATCCTTTGCGTTCTGAGTAAGGGTCTGCCGCATCACGCAGGGCATCGCCGACAAACACAAATGCCAATATCAAGACAATAAACACCGATACAGGCAAAAACTGCCACACCATGTTTTGTTGAATATCGGGGTCTTGCGCTTTTTGCAGCAACACGCCTAAACTGTTTACCGGCTCGGTCAAGCCCAAACCTAAGAAACTTAAACTGGTTTCTGCCAAAATAACGTATGGGAAATTAATCAATGTATCGACGATGATATAGCTGGTAAAACTAGGAATCAGGTGTTTGCCAATAATTCGCCGCGTCGAAGACCCGCATAATTGCGCGGCCAAAATATAATCTTGCGTACGCTCGGTTAAAATATGGGTGCGCAATCGCCGAGCAAGTGCGGCAAAATCAAGCATGCCAATAATCATCGCGATAGCAAAATAGCGCTGTACGGGTGTTAAATCAAATTGCGACAGGGCGACTGCACAAGCTAGATAAATCGGAATCGATGGAATCACGCGAATTGCTTCGGTAATACTCATCAACACCTGATCCACACGTCCGCCAAAGTAGCCACTAATACCCCCGACAAGTAGTGAGGTGATGAGTTTAAATATCAGTGCCACAATCGCAATACTAACGGTAATCCAAATCGCATGTAGCGTGCGCGAAAACACATCTTTACCATCTTCGTCGGTACCAAATAAATGGATTTGTCCGTCTTTGACGCCAAATAAATGCCGATCCCATTTGATCTCAAAAAACCCGAGATTGACCAACGAATACTCCCAGCCTTTGACGAAAAAATACACATAGCGCCGTTGGTCTTTATCAATGATGTATTCGTTCTGGCTGGATGAACTTAACGCCCCGCTGTTAGTCAGTGCATCAAGGGCACTTAAATCTCCGCTGGCGATGGTGCTAAAATCAACTTCGGCTTGTTTTTTGGTGTAGGTATACACAAACGGTCGCCACGAAAATTCATTCTCATCGGCAAAATGAATACCTTGAGGCGCACCACGTTTATAGTCGCTATTTGCTCCACGAATCGTCGGGTCGACTGGCGAGAAAAAAGGGGCGAAAAACCCGACAAACACCAAGATAAACAGAAACCACGCCGCCGCTACACCTAACCAGTTTTTTGCAAAGCGACGTTTAATTAAGGCGAATTGCCCCGCAGTATAATAATCATCGTGTTTTAATGTGGGTGGTTGCTCAGGCAGCCCCTCGTTATGTGGCGATGGCAAATCATTGGGAGGTAGATTTGCTGGAATTGGTTGGGCTGGAGGAATTCGGTGACTCATTATGTTTGCCTCTGTTTACTTAGCCTTTGTTTTCTTAGCTCATCACACTTCGACGGACGCGCGGATCAACCGCCGCTAAAATCACATCGGTGGAAAAGTTAAAGACAATCACGACCAGCGCAACTAAAAATAAAATGGCAGCGGCCAGTTGTTGATCGTTGGTCATAGCGAGTGCTTCAATGAGCAATGCCGCTGAATCGGTTAGCCCAATCACCACAGCAACAATAGGTAAATCATTATAAATACGTTGATAGTCAAATCCGACACTGTTAAACAAAGGGCTAATCGAATGCCGTACAGGGTATTTTGCCCATAGCGCTAGGCCAGATACGCCGCGTGCGCGTGCCGCTTCAACGTAGAGTTTATTTGATTCATCGACGACCAAGGCGCGTACGGTTTGTAGTTGCAGCGCCGTTGCCGACCAGCCAATGACAAAAATGGGAAGCCAAATATGACTTAGAAAATCCCATAATTTACCGAACTGAAAACCGTTTTCAAACCAACCGACTTGCGCCCACTCATCCGAAAACAACCCGGTCGGCATGGCTTTTCCAGCAAACACAAACAACAGAATAATCGTTAACGCAAGTAAGAAGTTAGGGATTGCTAATCCAAGATAACTGATAACCCGAAGTACATTATCTAAAAACTTTTGACAGAGCGTAATTATACTGGCAACAACGCGTTGATTTGTTTGTAGTTGTGGATTTCGGTTAAGCCACGATTTACCAATCATGCGCGCAGAAAATACACCAAAGGGCACAGCGATTAAATACGAGAGCAGCAGTCCCGCAATACAAAACCCAAAACTCAGCCAAAAACGATCCCCTAATGCTGACGATACCGATTGTCGTTTGGAGCAACTAAAGCCTAAATCGCCTTTAAGCGTGAGGTTGCTGACCCAAGTAATCCAACGCTGTAAAGCAGGTTGATCTAGCCCCATGCGAGCACGTTCAGCATTGATTTCTGCCTCGGTAATGATTTGCCCTTGGCTGCTTTTATACGCAATCATTTTTTCGGCGCAGTCACCCGGAATGGTTTCCATCAACGCAAAAACCATGCCGCTGACTAACAACAAAGTCAGCAGCGCCATTACATAACGACTAAAAACGTAGTTCCAGTACTGGCTGGTGAATGCTTTAAAATAAATCGTCGCACCAATACCAAGCAGCACCCACAGCAACCAAGTGTTCAGAAAAAACGCGCTCATTTTATGACCTTATTCATTCGACATTCTGTTGGATTAAGTGGCAAGTGTTAAATCAAGTGGCAAGCCATGTTTTTACACACATGACTTGCTCAATCTTTCTCATAACCATTGTTAAGGCTTGAGGTACCACTGCGTTGCCATATAAGGATACACACGGTAGTATTCGTAAGAAGAGGTTTTGGGCACTTCAAAGTTACCTAAGTTACGACTGTAATAAATCGGTGAGGCGCCTTTTACCGTGCCGATAATCAACAATTGTTCCAGCCAGTTATCCACAAGCTCCTTGCCCAGTTGATTCGACGCATCAGAACCCATGCTGAGCGTAGTGAATTTGTCAGCCATATTCGCAATCTCGACAAATGCTTCAGGTTGCTGAACGCCTTCTTTCCCATTGGTGTCATTATATTTAGTCCAGTCCAACCCGTTTCGAATACTGAAAAAGTTTCCAAACGGTGCTTTAAACGTGCTGGGATCACTAGCTAAAACGGCCAAGGGTTGTCCGACTTGCCACTGCATAATGCTTAAGTCATTGGCGGATTGCGCATTGCGGTATTCGTCCGAAGTGACTTCTTTTAATGCCGTTTTAATGCCAATATCAGTCATATTCTGTGTGAAAATCTCGGCAATTTCAGTGGCGATACCCTGTGTTGTAAAGCGAAACGATAATTCAAACGATTCCCCTGAAGGGAGCTCGCGCACACCGTCACCATCGCTATCCATGATACCCATTTCATCTAATAACGCTTTCGCTTTTTCAGGGTTATAGTCCGTTAGATAATTGCGTTGCTCATCATTCACAAAAGGCGTAGTGTCAGGGTCAAACACCGTGTATTGCATGGGTTTGCCTAAATTCAAAAAGCCAATTTCGTTCATTTTCGGGCGGTTGAGGGCGTGCGAAGCGGCTTTGCGGAATCGTATATCGCTGAACACTTCGGCAAGCTCAGGATTTTTATCGTTCACATTAAACGAAAATGAGGTTAATGCAATATTGGGACGTAGTGCAATATCGTAATTACCTTTGTCACGATTTTCTAACAATACGGGCGCGGCTGGTACATTCACCGATTGCGCTTTGTAGTCAATTTCGCCAGCAATCATTTTCGCAGTTTGAATGTTTTCATCGCTAATAAAAACCTCTTTAATCTCATCAATATACGGCAATTGATTACCCGCCGTATCGACTTGGAAAAAATAAGGGTTGGCGACTAAGCGGCGACCTTCTGCAGTATCTTCAACGACAATAAACGATTCTAAGGTCGGTGCCGTAGCTGGATAACCTGCAGCAACTAATTTGTCCGATAGTGCTTTGTTTTTATTAATCGGCGTAGGGACATCTTTCCAATCTGATTGCCCGTAATAAAAAGTAAGCGCTTCATACGCGTCTTTAAAACCTAGCTCTTTGGCTTTAGTATCGGCATCATCACTGACTTTAGGGTCAAATTGGCTGAGTAAATGCTTGGGCTGAAAAGGTTGCGCAAAATCGGTGGCAAACATACCAAGCAATCCAGGCTGAGGCGCAGCGAGACTGATTTTAACCGTGGTATCGTCGATGACTTCGACCGTCCACGGCTTACCACCGGCTAAAAAGCGGTCGTCCATTTTGCTGATGACTTTTTCATCACGCAGTAAATTATTATACCAATAAGCTACGTCATGTGCGGTAAAGGGGTGACCATCAGACCATTTATGTCCTTCGCGCAGTATTAGCGTAAGCTCGGTGAACTCGTTGTTAAACTGCCACGATTTGGCGACATTCGGCACAATAGTTTGCAAATCATCACTAAAACGCACTAAATTCACGTGGCGTACTGATAATAAATCCGAAGTGCCTGATTCTGTCGCTTTGGAAATACCGTCAAATACGCCACCGTAAGTACCAATCGCTTGGTAAGGCGCAATCACGAGTGGCTCATCAGGCAAGCGTTCGTTGACTGTTGGTAACTCCGGGTTGCCTTTGATTTTGCTATTCAGTGTTGCAATATTGGGGTTTTCTTTGAAAGAAAGTGTACAGCTGTGCTTTTGCTCAAATGCGGCCGCATCGACAAAAATATGCGGATATTGGCCATCGGCTTGATTAGCGACAAGCGGTGGACAGTCACCAGCAAAGCTAGATGTGGTAAAGTTAGATACGGCAACAACGATACTGGTTGATAAAAATAGTTTTTTCATAACTTCCTCAGATGGTTTGATAATGGATTAATAAAAAGTGACAATGGGTTACAAAGATAAAATATCGCTCAAGTTATCAACGATGACATCGGGTTCAGCCTGTGCGATTTGTTCGCGCGTTTGTGCGCCCGTCAGCACGCCGACCGTGACACCACAATTGGCGTTTTTGCCTTCTTCGATATCAATCGCCGAATCGCCAGCTTTTAAAACACATTCAGGGTGATCGATGCCAAATTGGCGCATAGCTAGGTGAATCATGTCAGGTGCTGGTCGACCACTGCTGACATCATCAGCGGTAATGAGTGCATCAACGGTTTCACCAGTCGTCCAATCTAAGCGTTTGAATATCGATTCGGCGGTGACGCGGCTATAACCTGTGTTAAGGACAACAAACACACCGCGTTCACGTAACTCGGTGAATAAGTCTTCAACGCCGTCAACTGGGCGCATCGAGTGGTCGCGATAGGCTTGTGTTAGCATGGGCTGGAATGCTTGGAATGCTTTATTGGCAAGCGTATGGATATCGACAATGCCGATATCCAGCGTTATCGCACGCAGTGTATCGACAATGGCTTGATGTTTTTCTTTACCCGCGCCATGCTCAAGCACAGTCTCTAGTGATATCCTTAAACCGTGTGATGCTATGACGGGCTGTATTGCTTGTTGCAAGGTTTTATAGACGAGATTTTTCTCATCAACGGTTGTCCCTGCCATATCAAAAACACACAACTGAATTGAGTCTAATAACATATCAAATGGCTCCTCATTAAATCGTTTTTCTGTTTGAGTTTAGTGCTAGGGTTAGTAACTCCTCACCCAAGGCAAAGCCCGTGGATGCGCCTGTACCACTTGTCACTACCCCAACAGCTACGCCGTTTGTAGGTGAATATTTCAGCACGACATCGTCAGCTGATGGGTAAACGCCCAACCAACGTTCGCGCACGGAGAAAGTCTGGTTTGGTATTAAACGTTGTAATTCGGCGATAATCAGCGCATCAATGTGTTCGTCACGAAACGGTATTTCGGCATCGGTGTAGCGGTGACTGTCGCCGATTATCCAGGAGCCATCTTGTGATTGTACGACAATCAAGTGAATGCCAAACTGACGGTAGTTTTCCATCGTTTGGTCCAACAACAGACCAAGGAATTTGCCTTCGGGTAATTGTGCAAAGCCGTCATAGCGCGCAAAACTTAAATCTGACATCAGCGCACCAGGTAGCGGTATCGATTTCTGTGGCTTAACGCGCAGCATTTGTAAGGTACATAATTTGATCGCGGCTTGTTTATAAAGCTCAGGGTATAAATGTGTCGCGTCATGGTGTGCGCATACGATGCAATGTTCACCGCGGATTTCACCTTGTGACGTGGTTATCGTGGGTAGCTCGATACGGTGAGCCTGTGTTTGCCAATAAAAATCGACATGATGGACCTTGGTTAACCAGTTGGCAAGTTGCGGGATGGCGGTTTTGGACTCAACACGCAACTCATGCGGGCTGAATAACACGCCCTCATGAGGTCCAAGAAAAGGGAGTTTTTCGGCAATCTCTGTTTTTGACAGCCAGCGACAGTCTTTGCCCATTTCGGTGTGCAAAAATGCTTCGGCAACGGCGGTGGCTTCGGGGCGCTGCGCTGGCATGTACAAACCACGTTGTGCTATAGGAATGCCTGCTTGCGGTGCAATCTCTGCCCATCGATCACGCGAGTATTTCGCACGGCGCCAATGTTCGCCTGCGCGTTGGCCAGAAACGGTAATAAAACCAAAGTTGCGAATGGATGCGCCAACACAGCGTGCATGGCGTTCTAAGACAGCGACCGATAAGCCTTGCTTTACTGCAGCATAAGCAGTCGCCAGGCCAATGATGCCACTTCCAATCACAACAATATCATAATTACGCATGCCTTAATGGTAGCGTCTATTTGTTACCGTTTTTTGATATTTATGCTAAGGATAGATGACAGTTTTGTGATGTTTTTATGAACAAGAGAACAACATGTTTTGATGAATAATAAGCAGAAGGTGCTTTTAACCACAACGGCATTAACCCGCGTCGATTAAAAGCACCTAAACATAGGTTAAAAATATTGGCTAACGAATTAATCCCCAAACACTTCGCTGACAGCCGCAGTAATTGCGCTGACGACGGTGTCAATTTCTGCTTCACTGATAATGAGCGGTGGGGCAATGCCGATAATATCGCCTTGTGGCATAGCGCGACCGATAACATGGCGTGCTAGCATGGCGGCAGCGACTTTTGGTCCGTGTTGACCGATGGGGTTAAACAAAGTTCTACTGTTTTTGTCAGCAACAAATTCGATGGCACAAAGCAGCCCTTGACCGCGAATATCACCGACATTTTTATGGCTGCCAATGGCGGTTTTTAGTTTGTTGAGCAGTGATTGCCCACGGACGTTGGCGTTATCGACTAGATTTAATTCATCGACAAGTTCAAGACTTGCAACGCCTGCGGCAGCACCGATTGGGTGAGCGGAATATGTCCAGCCGTGCCCAAAGGCTCCTAGTTTGGTTGTGCCGTCCTCTAGGACTTGCCAGATTTTATCAGATACAATAGAGGCTGAGAGCGGTGCATAAGCTGAGGTTAAGCCTTTGGCTGAAGTGATGATGTCAGGTTTCATCCCGTAAAGGTCCGAGCCAAACATAGCGCCCAATCGCCCAAACCCTGAGATGACTTCGTCAGCAATCAGCAAAATATCATACTTGTCCAATACGGCTTGGATGGCTTGCCAATAGCCCTTGGGTGGCGGGACGAGACCGCCAGTGCCTAGCGCTGGCTCGCCAATAAACGCAGCGATTGTATCAGCACCTTCTTTTAAAATCAGCTGCTCTAAATTATCAGCACACTCGGCAGAAAAAGCGGCTTCGCTTTGGTTGCAGTCTTTGCGGTGGAAATAATAAGGCGCATCGGTGTGAATGACTTGCGATAATGGCAAATCAAACTGATTATGGAATAGTTCTAGTCCAGTTAACGAACCCGTCATTAAGCCTGAGCCATGATAGCCGCGCCAGCGAGAAATGATTTTTTTCTTTTCAGGGCGGCCAAGGACGTTGTTGTAATACCAAATGATTTTGATATTCGTCTCATTGGCATCAGAGCCTGACATGCCATAATACACTTTGGACATGTTGTCGGGTGCGCGGTCGATAATCATTTTTGATAAGGTGATAGAGGCTTCTGTACCATGACCGACATAGGCGTGATAATAGGCGAGTTCTTGTGCCTGTTTGCAGATGGCGTCGATGATTTTTTGTTGGCCGTAGCCCGTGTTAACGCAGTAAAGCCCTGCAAAAGCATCGAGGAGTTTGTTGCCGTTACTATCGGTGATGTAAACACCTGAACCACTGTTGACGATACGCTCAGGCGCTTTGCCGTGAGCAAAATCTGCCAAGTGTGTCGAAGGATGGAAAAAAGCGCATCTATCCCATTGTTCTAGTTGTTGTGCTTTTTCTTGATTGGTCATTGGTTTCTCCTAAAAAGGTGGTTTTATCTATAGCGAGACACTAAAGGGTGTCGCGCTGTGTATCATTTAAGCGTAATAATTTAAGCGTAATAACGGCAAACATACTTAATTTCGGTAAATTCTTCCATACCCAGTCTTGCGCCTTCGCGACCTAACCCAGACTGTTTTGTGCCGCCGAAAGGAATCGGTGCGCCCGTAATTTTGGTGCGATTAACGGCTACCATACCATAATTCAGCGCGCGTGTAACACGATAAATTCGATGGGCATTTTGTGTATGAACATACGCCACTAAGCCATATTCGCTGTCATTGGCACGTTGGATTACGGCATCCTCATCGTCAAACGGGATAATGGCGGCCACAGGGCCAAAGGTTTCTTCGTGCATGATATCGGCGTTGTCAGGGACATCCGCCAAAACCGTTGGCGTCATATAGTTTATGCCCGCGGGGTGTGGCTGCCCACCGGTTAGCAATTGTGCACCCTTGGTGATGGCATCTTGGACTTGTGCGCATTGTTTTTGTACCGCTTTTTCGTTAATTAATGGGTTAATGTCGGCGTTGTTGATGCCTTCGCCTACTGACAGTTTTTCGGTTGCTGCGGCAAATTTCTCGCAAAATTCAGTATAGATATGGCGGTGGATAAAGAGGCGATTAGCGGCGAGACAGTCTTGACCAGAGGTAGCAAATTTGGCGGCAATGGCATGCGCGACGACGGCGTCGACAGCGGCGTCTTCAAAGGCTATAAACGGGGCGTGTCCGCCAAGCTCTAACACGAGCTTTTTGACCGTTTCGGCGCTTTGGCGGTAGAGCAATTTACCGACCTCTGTCGAGCCAGTAAACGAAATAGCACGTACACGTACGTCATGCATCCACGGTGCAACGATGGTTGCTGCATCACCCGTTAGCACATTAAAGATACCCGCAGGAATGCCTGCACGGGTTGCGAGCTCGGCTAAAGCCAGCGCGGAGTAAGGGGTTTCATAGGACGGGTGGATGACCACAGGGCAGCCTGCGGCAAGCGCGGCGGCCGCTTTGCGGGTAATCATGGCACAAGGGAAATTCCACGGCGTAATGAGCCCAACGATACCAATAGGCTCACGCCATAGCTCCATCTCTGCGTGCTGCAAGTGTGAGGTGACACCCTCGATATTCGGGCGTTTTGCTTCCTCTGCATAAAATTCAATAAACGCCGCCGCATAGTCAATTTCACCGCGCGCGTCATCAATGCCTTTGCCTTGCTCTAGCGTCATAATTAGCGCCAAATCATCCCGATTAGCGATGATTAATTCAAACCATCGACGTAGGTATTGACTACGTTCATGTGGTAACAATCCTGCCCATTGTGCAAAAGCCGACTGCGCGGCATTGATGGCCGTTTGGCTTTGTTCGGCACTCAACATGGGTATATTGCCCAACCAGTTTTGATTCGCAGGATTATAGACATCCATTGTTTGATGGTCGGTTGCATTCACCCATTTACCGTCAATAAAGGAAAACTCCTTAAATAAAGTGGGGTCGTTCAGTTGTGATAAGTGGTTATCACGGGTGTGTTTTGTGGCGGTCATCATCATTGTCATCAACTCGTCAAAGGTGAATAAATTATTTTCAACCCATTATAAGTGAGTTTGGATGATGGTTTTTTTGGAAAAATAGCTTTTTTCGACTAAAAACGATGGTTTTTTAGTGGAAAACGGCGTGTTTTATCTGTGTGTGGTGAAATGGATTGAACCGTCTTGCATTTTTAGTGCCACCGGGGAGCGCAGCGTGTGTCTTGCGATAACTAACGACACCACTTTGAATAACTGTCACGCTCAATGTCGACTACTTCGACAGTTAAAGAACAAGTTTGGATATCAAGTGTTTTAAGTGCTGATAACACACAAAGAGAAAGCATTTTCTTTTGTTCAGGGGTTCTGCCAGATAATATTTTTAAAGCCACATGAATAAAATCAGAATGCTTAGCCCCAGTTAAATAGTGGTGATAAATCATTGTCCTTATTTTGATATCGCTGCCGTCAGGCTCAAATAGCCCAGATTCCATGGCGCCTGAAAATACCAGCGGCAGTATCCGCTCAGCATCTAATGCTGCCGAATGCTCGATTATACAATGGGGCATGAGCTATATCCAAAAAACAGAATGCGAATGGTATACATAAAATTAAAGGAACTGTGTTGGCATGAAAAAGCCAAGTCCATCAATGGCTTTTTATGTTTTTTTGCTATATTCACCAATGACCTCTATTTTGCCAACAATATTACGGTTTAAGTCATCTAGATCTTCAGCAGGTATCCACCATTCCGTGTGTCCAATTGCGCCTACTTTTTTAACGGGATAATTATCCATAAACGCTTTTTTTACTTCGAACTTTGTTACATAACCTTTGCCGAAATCAGTAATATTCCACTGAGTGAGCTCAATGGCATATTTTTCATTAGTGACGGGGTAAAAAATTGGTTGCTCGGGTAGCCTAGGTGGCCATTTCAAATAGTTAGATTCAATCACTAAATCTAGTTCTTTCTGCCCTGTAGGGCGATAGCAAGTGATAGTCTCTATGTTTCTTAATTTAGTCATAGCCTCGTTTATCATATGTTCAATGCTATCTTATGCTCCACTAAAATCAACTAGTATGGTTTTAACATCGTTATTGATAGTTATGTTCTCTATTTTATAATCAGTTAAAGTTGAGACGCCATCATTATCTTGTGCATAGAATTCTGTTTTTATTCTTGTGTATCTTTTTTTATTGTTTTTTAAAAGTCTTTTATTCTCTTTTAGGGTTTTGGGGTCATTTGATACCTTGCCATCATTGTTTTTTAAAATTGATGGGTTGTGCTCTAACGCTTTAAATTTGCCGTTGTTATCGCACAGTGCAATATGGCCTTTAAAAAGATGACGTATAAAAAAATCATCATCTTCTCGTCCCCATTGCCAATAATTATTTGAGTACCCGTTGATATCGAAAAAGATATCTTTTGGCACTAAGACAGCACCCCCTAGTACCGTTTGCTTATATTCCTTGTAATTACTGTCTTTTTCATGTTTTATTTCAAAGAAAAGCTTTAATGTATGGCTGCAGTATCTATAGTCAATATTTTCAGGTAATAAGTCTACATCATGAAATACAAAGTATTCACTGTCCTTTCGGGCATTTTTTGCGCCAATATTCATAAGTTTTGCTTTGTTAAAAGGTTTTGAGTTTGTTTGTTCGACAATAATTATTTCGTAATCTATTTTTTGCTTATCAAGATAATTTTTTATATATGGTAAAAATAGTTTTAAGTGTTCCCGTCTGTGCCTATATGGAACAATTAACGTCATTTTCCTATGGTATTTTTTTATTTCAAAAGTTGTGTTTTTTTTCCTTAGCTCCATAAGCGTTCTTTTTATTGGGGATGTTAATGAAATTCCTATAATCTCAATGGGTTTTATTGAGCCAGCTTGATTGTATTCAAATGTTACATCTTTCGTTATTTTATGCTGTGGCAAGAATTTATTTATTGTCATTATCTGTTTATGTTATTGTTATTTTGATGTAATTGAACTGGCTTTTAGCTCCATTTTGACGTGTAAAAGTAGGAGCTTGATATTGAGGTTGGCTTTTTATAGACGAACCCATTTTGCTGTTAATAGCAATTGTATCTATATCTAGGCTAAAATCAATCACAAAAGTAAGAATAAAATCACAGCAAATGTAATCGTTTTATTAGGTTTGCTGCATGGTGTGTTTTGGTTGGGTGGGCTTGCCAAGCAGAAAACAGTTAGCGGGCTATTCATCAGGTACGGGTAAAAAATCAAGTGGTAAGGCTGTTTTGGATTTGATTCGTTTGGTCACAATGTAGGTGTAGTAACGTTTTAACCCAATATTAGCGTTTAGCATGGTGTCAACCAGTTGCTGGTAGCTATCAATGGTCGGGACATCGATTTTTAGTAAATAATCAAACCCACCACCAATCGCCCAACATTCGCTTATTGCTTGGTGTTGGGCGATGTAGTCTTCGAAACGACTAAAATCTTGGGATTGATGGCTGCTAATTTCGGCTTGCAAAAAAACCGTGGTGTGAACACCCAATTTGTCTAAGCAAATCTTGGCGCCATAACCCGTGATGATGCCTGCATTTTCTAGGCGCTTGAGACGATCCCAGCAAGGTGCGGGTGACAGGTGAATGCGCTCTGCCAGTGCGGTCTTGGTAATGCGTCCTTCGTCTTGCAAAATGCGTAAAATGGCGAGGTCACGTTGGTCGAGTTTTATCATGTGTTTTTATTTGAATCAGTTACAATGGCGCAATTACAATGGCGCGGTTACAATAGCGGCCTAATTAATGGCGTTAATTGGCTGGCATTTCTGTGCCTAGCCCTTGGCGTTGCATTTGCGTCCAGACCGCATTGGCAATCGCTGTGTCTTGAATCCCTGTGCCAGTTAAGTCACACAAGGTGATTTGCTCATCATGTTGTCTGCCGATTTGTTGGCCCGCACAAACGTCACCTAATGTGATGAGCGGTGATGTTTGAGCTAAAAGCCCTTGTGACTGAACGCGACGCATTTCTCCACGTTCAATGGATTGGGCGATACTGTCAACAATAATGTTGTCTAGCGTTAGTATCGCCTGCGGATCGATTTCGTTTTTTACGGGTGAGTCTGCGCCCATGGCGGTAATGTGTAGGCCTGAGTGTAGCCAGCTGGCATCGATTAACGGCGTCTGAGACGGCGTTGTTGTCACTACGGCTTGGGATTTTTCTACCAATGCCTGACGGCTGGTCTCAACGTGCACGGGTTTTTGCAGTAATTCGCTTAGCTCGTGGGCTAATTGGTTGGCTTTGTCTGTGTTTCGCCCCCAAATGAGTATGCGCTCGACGTTGCGTTCTTGGGTAAAAGCCAACGTTTGTAGTTTGGCTTGCATGCCCGTGCCAATAATACCTAGCGTTGGGCAGTGTTTGGGGGCAAGGTGTCGTGCCGCAACGCCGCCAGCGGCTGCTGTGCGTAAATCCGTCAAGTAACCGTTATCAAGTAAAACGGCTTTGGTTAGCCCAGTTTGTGCACAAAAAACAATCATTAAACCGCTTAGGCTTGGTAAGCCTTTGCTTGGGTTGTCAAAAAAGCCTGGGCTCGCCTTAATGGTAAATGTCGGTAGGCTGGGCACATAGGCTGTTTTGACATCGACCTCGCCGTTGACCATGGGTAGCTCCATACTGAGCACAGGTGGCATAATGACCTCTGTGGTTGCAAGCAGGGTAAATGCGTGCTCGATAGTGTCAGTGATAGATTGACTGAGCGGGAAGTGCGCTCTCAGAGTTTGTTCGTTAATCAGTTGAATGTTGGTCATATTTACACGATATAGTTAGTCAGTTACTGGTGTTGCTGTTTTGGGGTTAACGATGTCATAAAACTGTGCCATATCGATGTTTTTCCCAGAGATAATCAGGGCAATATGTTTGCCTAATAAAGGCGCTAGTCGCTGTTTTATGTCTTGGTCAATTAAGGCAGCAACACCCACCGCACCACCGCCTTCGGCAACGATGCCTTCATGAAGGAATAGGTGTTGCATGCCGCGAGCAATTTGTGCTTCGGATAATAAAATTAAGTCATCAAGATATTGTTTAGTCAGGTCAAACGTGTATTGATTGTTAAGGCCAATGCCACCGCCTAATGAGTCTGCTAAGGTGGGCTCTTCGGTAATTTCTACGGGGCGGTTTGCTGCTAAACAGGCGGCCATGCAAGCGCCGCGCTTGGGGCTAACGCCAATGACGCGAATGTTGGGGTTAATGGTTTTAAGCACCATTGCAATGCCACCGAGCAATCCACCGCCAGAAAGCCCAACAATGACGCTATCAATTTGAGCGAAATCAGCCAGTAATTCTAGCCCAATAGTGCCTTGTCCTGCAATAATATCAGCGTGATCAAACGGTGGGATTTCAATCAGGCCTTTTTCTGCGACGAGCTGGTCAACGACGGTTTGTGCATCGTCTTGGCTGTTGCCAAATATTTCAACTTGCGCGCCTAGCGCGCGAATCGCCTCGACTTTGTTGCGAGGGACTAAGGTTGACATGCAAATAGTCGCTTGGGAACCCATTTTTTTGGCGGCGTAGGTGAGGGCGCGCCCGTGGTTCCCCGTTGAGGCGCAAACCACGCCGCGGGCGAGTTCCGCTGGGCTTAATTGTGCAATAGCGTTAGCCGCGCCGCGTAATTTGAATGCACCGATAGGCTGTAAGGTCTCTAGTTTGAGTTGGACATCGTATCCGTTTGTCGATAAGCTCTCTGCACGAATTAGCGGTGTTTTTAGTGCCGTGTCACGGATGGCGTGCTGTGCTTGGTAAACGGATTGCAGGTTAAGGGGTTTGGCGCTTTTCATGGGGTGTCGATGATTCATTGTTTGATGGCTGTTTTTGGGGCTGATGCTTTTGTTTTTGTCGTTGTTTTCACGGTTGCTGCCGTAGCAGTTGCAGCCTTAGCAGTTGCTGCGGTGGATGGGTTTTGCGCCAAGCAATACTGTTGCAATCGGTACAGGGCGCATTCGATGTGAAAGCGTAAGATGGTGGCGATACTGTTGTGGTGACCTGCCTGCAATACACGCGTTAAATCCGTAATTTCTTCGCTGAGAATATCGGTTTCTTTTTTTAGTAATCGATTGTCTTTGAGCAAAAAAGGCCACATTCTAGCGGATTTGTAGAATAATAAAGACAGCATTTCACAGAGGGCGCGGCTATCAATGGCCTGTAGCGTGATTTCAAATAACTCTAGGTTGATTTCGGCAAATGCATGTTGCGGCGATTGATTTTGGTTGATTTGCTGGCTTTTAATGAGTAATTGTTGCATCTGCTGCAAAACCGAGTCGGGCATCGGAGATTTTAATTTTTGTGGAATGAGCATGACCAGCTCCATACGCATGGCATAGATATCGCATAGGTAGTCTAATTCAACGGTGGAGACATAATTGCCCGCGCCGTGGCGAATTTCAACCATGCCTTCGTTTTCAAGCGTGGTTAGTACGCGGCGAATAGGCGTGCGGCTGATGTTAAACTCTTCTGCCAGTGCGTGTTCTGATAGGCGCTTTCCAGGCTCGTACTCGAGTAAGCAAATCCGTTTTCTGAGTGTGCTATACACTTCATAAAACCGCTGTTGCGCGTCGTTACGTGATTCGTGTAAATTAAACATGGCGATGGGTTGCTTTGTTAAGTTGTTCGACAACCTGTGTAAACGTGCATAGATTGCTACTAAAAATTGGTTTTTTTATGTGGTTTTGTAATGCATCAAGTGCGCCAACGACCTGCAATGCGGTGCAGGAAATAAAGAGCGCTTGCCCCGCTGTAGTCACTGCACCTTTAGCCGCTTGGACAATGCTAGCAGGCGATACACAGGCGATATCGCGATCATCGTCAATATCAAGATAAGTGAGCGAGGTAATGGTGAGTCCTTGTTGACTAAAATATTCGGCGAGTTGATAACTAACGGATTGGCTATATGGACAGAGCAAGTCAATGTGTGTATAACCAGCTGATTGGATTGACTGTAACGATGCAGCGGCGGTTGTGATAATGGGTGTGTTGGGCAAGTCGATGGCTTGTTTAATGCGCGCCTCACCCAACAAAGCCGAGGCGGCAGTACAATTAAAAACCAGCGCATCCAGTGTTGTGTCTGGTAAGATTTGGGCGGCCGCACTAGGTAATTCAAATAGCATATCAGACAAACTTTTGCTGGTAATCGGATTTTGAAAATGTATACGATTGACAAAAACATCGAATTCGATTTGCCGCTTGTGACGCAGATAGTGAAAGTCGTGTTCGCAGGTTAAATCGGTGGACAAGACAATCATTCCGACTTTAGGCCGTGATTTGATGATAGGCTCGATGAGCGTATTGCTTCGCTGGGCTTCGGGTATGTGCATCGAGTTTTTTATAATTAAGTTAAGTAGGTGGCAGCCAATCAGATAACCAGAACAGGGATATTTGCCATGCTGGTGACCTTGTGCGAAACGCTGCCCAGCATAAACCCATCACGATCGCCATGACCGCGGCTGCCGAGGACAATCAAATCAATTTGTCGTTCTTCAGCAAAGGCGATAATGGTGCGTGCAACAGGCCCAATTTTGATAAACCCCCTAACGTTGATTTCAGGATTTGCCGCTGTGACAGTCGATTTGGCTGATTTAACCAGCTGCTCGCTGTATGCTAAGACACTATCACCGACCGTCGAATTATCATTAGGCATCATATGCATGGAGGCTTCTAGATTGCTCATGTGCTTTTGTACTAATAGAATATAAATATCAGCATGTAGTGATTGGTTAAGCTCAATCGCTTTTTCTAATGCGGCTTTGGCTGCGTCTGAGCCATCAATGGCGACAAGTATTTTTTTAAACATAGGTTTTTATCGTGGTGGTCTCGTGTTGATTTCGTGGGGCTCTATAAGGTCATTTATCAAAAGCAATATCACGCAAAAAGAGCGCAATTTGCGGAAAAATAATCAGCAGGGCAGACGTTGCCAGTAGAATGAATATAAAGGGCGGTGTGCCTCTAATGACTTCGATATAAGGACGTTTAAAGACGGCAATGGCGGTAAATATATCACAACCAAATGGCGGTGTCGCTGAACCAATCGCAACCTGTAGCGTAATAATGACACCAACCAAAACAGGGTCTAAGCCAGCTGCGTTGACAACGGGGGCAAAAATGGGCACAAGAATCAAGATGACCACAATCGGATCGACAAACATACAGCCGATAAAAAATGCGATGGATATAGTGACCAGAATGGCGATTGGCCCCATGTCTGCAATGCCGATGCCTGCCATAATGGCTTGTGGGATTTGTGCTAACGAAATGACATAGGAAAACGCCGCACCAGCACCGACCAGAATAAAGACAACTGCAGTGATTAACCCAGTAGATTGTGCTGTTTTGTAAATATCAGATAGCGATAGGGTTTTAAAAACAATGAATTCAAGAATAAAGGCATAAGCCACACAAATCGCGGCGGCTTCGGTGGGGCTAAAGATACCAGTATAAATTCCGCCGACAATAATGACGGGGAAGCCCAGTGGCCATAGGGCTTGCTTGACGGCAATAAAACGCTCAGGCCAAGTCGCTTTTGGTTCGGTGGGGACTTTGTGGATATGCGCATAAATCACACTGTAAATGGCAAAAAAACAAAGAATTAGAATGCCTGGCCCAATCCCTGCGATAAAGAGCTCAGCGATGGAGGTTTTGGAGACAACGCCATAGATAATCATGCCGATACTTGGTGGGATTAAAAAGGCGATATCACTCGCATTGACAATGAGGGCGAGTACAAAAGAGTCTTTGTAGCCTGCTTTTAGCATGCGGGGACGCAGCGGTGTGCCTACGGCGACGACCGTGGCTTGTGTTGAGCCTGAGACAGCGCCAAACAGCGTACAGGCAGTGGCCGTACTAATCGCCAGCCCGCCTTTGACGTGACCGATGAATTTCATCACCATATCAATCAGTCGGTTAGCGGATTCGCCACGCGTCATAATATCGGCGGCCAAAATAAACATCGGCACAGCAATGAGAGAAGCAGGGCGAATGCCAGCCATCATCTGCTGTACCATAAAATCCATTTTACTGAATCCACTAAAAATCTCATAGAATCCAATGGCCGCGCCCAAGAGCAGTGGTATCATCATCGGAAAGCCGAGGAGAAGTAAAATAATCATGGCAGCGAGCATTATCCAACCCATTGGTTTTCTCCCTTTAAATTTCGATTTCAGATTCTTGGTAGCCGTCAACTACCTGTGTTGATAGGTAGATGTCGTCCGCCAAATAGTTTTTGATTGCCGTTAATAAATATTGCACCCCAGTCATAAAAAATCCAATGGGCACCCATACATAAATAAACCAAACAGGGATTTGTAGCGCAGGGAGTATTCGTCCTTTTTTCATCATTCCTGCAATATAGCTAAATGCATAATAGCTGAGTGCGAGCATGCAAACAGCAGTCACCAGCGCGATGATAATCATCAATATTTTTCTGGGTTTGTGCCCCAACATGTCGAAAAAAGCGGTCATGCGGATATGTCTGCCATGTCTGGCAGCGTAGCTTAGCCCTGAGAAAGTAATAAAGATAATCAAAATTCGATTAAGTTCTTCGATAAAAAAGATTGATCCAAACGTCATGCGTCCGATGACATTGGCAATAGTGGCAATTGCCATAATCAATACGCCCGATGCTAGCATAAACGATTCAATACGACTGACAAAGCGGTCTAGCGTGCCGAGTACGCCAGGTAATGATGATTGATGCGGGCTAGATTCAAGGTTTGACATAGTGGTGTTTGGGGTGATTTTGTCGTTAGTTTTGTCGTTAATTTTGTGGGCGGTTTTCTGGCAAGCGTTGTTTTCGTGTTATTTGTTATGACGCAATGATTGCGTAATGATTGACTGAAACCCCTATCCGCAGTCAACGGATGCAACGCATAGATATAAATGAATATAGACGCTATTGCTAACCAGTTGACTGCTGATAATGTTGGGTTTAGTTAAGCTGACTTACTCGACTTATTTAGTCGCTTCTAAGTCTGCTTTTAGCTGTGTCAGTATAGCGTTGCCAGAGTCACCTGTCATTTCGACGAATTTGGCTTCGACTTCTGCAGCCGCATCTTTGAAGCATTGACGTTGTTCATCGCTTAGCACGGTGATGTTCATGTCGGGCTTGGCGGCTTTGATTTTCTCGAGTTCGGTGGTTTCTAGTGCTTTCTGGTACTCAACAATATAGTCAAATGCAGCAGCAGCGGCGTCTTGGACTAGCTGTTGATCGGCTTCAGATAGCTCACTGTAAAAATCTTGGTTCGCCATAATCGCCGTGGTGAAGTTGCTATGACCTGTATAGGTAATGTGGTCTGTGACTTCATAAATTTTGGTTGAGTAAAGGTAGAAAGTCGGGTTTTCTTGACCTTGGATGATGTTGGTTTGTAGTCCGCCGTAGACTTCGCCCCAGGGTAGCGGTGTTGGTGTCGCACCAAATGATTTGTATGTCTCGACGAGCAATGGGTTAGTCATTACGCGAAATTTCACACCGTCTAAATCACTACACGTATTGATGGCTTCTTTGGTCGTCATGGCGACTTCACCCTCGGGATACATTTTGAGTAACTCTAGCCCTTGATCGGCATAGAGTGTTTTGAAGTCTTCGTTGACGGCTTTGCTCTCTTTGAAAAAGCGTGCCAAATGGTCTTGATCAGCGGGTAAAATATAAGGAATAAAGAAAACCTGTGCTTCAGGGATTAACGCACCAGTAAATCCCGGTGATTGATTAACAAACTGTAAAATGCCCGCTTGTGCTTGTTCCATGATGTCAGCAGACTCGCCCAGTGTACCATAAGGAAATAGCTGGATGGTGTAATCTGAATTGGCCTCGATATGTTCTTTGAATTTGGTGGCATATACGCCTTGTACTTCAGTGAGAGATTCTTCGAATGCATATTTCCATTGCTCGGCAGACGCAACGTGAGCGATAAATGCGCTGGCAATGAGTGGTGTGTACAGGGCTTTTTTTATCATAAGATTTCCTCTTGATGGTTGGTTATTTTTCATTTAAGATATTGTATTAATTAATTTTATTTTTACTAATAAGCGCTAGGGTAATCAGTAAATTCTGAGTAGATTCTGCAATAAAAGCATTGGCTATAACTCCTATCACAAATTTTATCAGCCTACATTAACGAAAAAAAAAGCAGAAAGCAAATACTTTTTGTATACATTTTTTGATTTTTTAACTATTATTTACCTAAATCCCAGCAACAATATTGTGATTTGTATACCTCTTTGAGGGTGGCGGTGAATTTGCTGGGCTTTGCGTGTGGTTTTTTAGTCCATTTTTACAGGTGCCATTTTTACAGGTGCCATTTCTTAAAGGTAATAGGCATGAAAGAATCAAGACGACGGTTTAGCCGTCAAGAATATGTCGACAGACAAACCAAAGTCCGTCAATCGATGCGCGAAAAAGGGGTTGACGTATTAATCGTTACCGACCCATCCAATATGTGTTGGCTAACAGGGTATGATGCGTGGTCATTTTATGTACACCAGTGCTTGGTGATTGATGTCAATACGGCTTTGCTTTGGTACGGACGGATTATTGACGCATCAGCGGCCCAGATGACCACTGATTTGCCCGCTACGGACATTATTCCTTATCCCGATGATTATGTGATGTCAACCGAGCGCCACCCGATGGATTATCTTTGTGGCGTGTTGCGTGATCGTCAGCTAATAAATGGCGTGATTGGTGTGGAAATGGATAACTACTATTTTTCAGCCAAGGCCTATGAGGCGCTGCAACAAGGACTGCCAAAGACGAAATTTGTTGACGCAACCGCATTGGTTAACTGGCAGCGCAGTGTTAAATCGACGGCTGAACTGACCTATATGCGTCAAGCAGGCGCGATTATCAAAAAGGTGTACGACCATATTCTCGAAAAAGCAGAGCCTGGTATGGCGAAAAATGCCCTAGTGGCTGAAATTTTGCACGCCAGTGTCTCAGGGACGGATGGGGTTGCTGGTGATTATGCGGCTATTGTACCGCTGATTGGCGCTGGCGAAGAGGCATCTGCCTGCCATCTGACATGGGATGATTCGTTGATTGAAGGGGATACTGGTGTGTTTTTTGAGATAGCAGGCGTAGTGTCGCGATATCATTGTCCGTGCTCGCGCACCGTATACTTTGGGAAGCCACAAAAAAAATACCGAGAAATTGAAGCCGTAATTAATGAAGCGATTGCAAATACATTGCCCGTGTTTGCACCAGGACGGACCTGCGGCGAAGTGGCGGCGACTTTTTTTGATACGCTAGAAAAACACGGATTTAATAAAGACAATCGCTGCGGTTATCCAATTGGGCTATCTTATCCGCCTGATTGGGGTGAGCGCACCATGAGCCTGCGACGCACTGACACGACAGTGCTGCAGGCTGGGATGACGTTTCATTTTATGCCAGGCATGTGGTTTGATGACTGGGGGTTTGAGACGACTGAAAGCTTGGTGGTGACCGAGCAAGGCGGCGAGTGTTTGTCTAGTGTGTATCGAGGAATGCTCGTTAAGCCGTAAGGTAGCGTGCTAAGTGCGAAAGGGTTAGGCGCTTAAAGGTTAGGCGCTTAAGGGTTAGGCGCTTAAGTGGTTAGAATAATTAGAGAGAGACAGCTTAGTATGATTGAAACATCCATTACCCCCACGATTGATTTTGAACAATCGGGTATTCAACATGGTTTTTTAAGGTTGCCCTATTCGCGAGATGACTCTGCTTGGGGCGCGGTGATGATACCGATTGCCCAAATAAAAAATGGCGAAGGCCCCACGGCGCTTGTGACTGGCGGCAATCATGGCGATGAATACGAAGGTCAGATTGCGTTGCTAGATTTTGTCAATACGTGTCAGCTAGATGATATTCAGGGAACGGTTATCGTTGTGCCTGCCATGAATTATCCTGCGGCGCAAGTGGGTAGCCGTGTCTCGCCGATTGATAAAGGCAATTTGAATCGTTCCTTTCCAGGAAACCCCATTGGCAGCGTAACCGAAAAGATTGCAGATTATTTTACACGCTATTTAGTGCCACGCGCTGATTATGTCTTGGATATGCATTCAGGCGGCAAGACGCTGGATTTTATCCCGTTTGCGGCGTGTCATTATCTGGCCGACAAAGCGCAAGAAGCACGCTGTGAAGCCGCAATGCAAGCCTTTGGCGCACCCTACGAAGTCAAGATGCTAGAGATTGATGCGACCTCCCTCTATGACACGGCGGTCGAAGAACAAGGCAAGACTTTTGTAACAACCGAGCTGGGTGGCGCGGGCACAACGACACCAGAGACAGTCGCGATTGCTAAACGTGGCGTGGCTAACTTTTTGCGTCATGCAGGGATTTTACAGACGCTTGCTGAAGAAGAGCAACAAGCACCAGCCATTCGGATTGATATGCCTGATAATCGTTCGTATGTGTTTGCAGAGCACGAAGGCATTTTGGAGCCTTGCGTTGGGCTAGGGGATTATGTAGAGCAAGGGCAGTTAGTCGCCAAGGTTCACATCGGGCATCGTACAGCGGTGCTACCATTTGAGTATTATGCGCCGCGTGACGGGATTGTGATAACACGTAATTTTTCGTCTAAACTCAAAATGGGGGACTGCTTGCTGGTGATTGGTGAGATTGTTGGTACTTCATCATAAACGGCGTGACTAAATTGTGCCGCCAGCTAGCGCGTCGCTCAGAAAGCTGACCTAAAGCGAATTATTTACAGCCGTTGACTGAGACGTTAAATCGCATTCATGTTGACGGTTTTGCTGTCGTTTACAGGATAAAAAGTTTATAATGCCCCTTGTTTAATCGCCAGTCAATGAGTGCGGGATGATTGCCGTAACGTGTGATTCCGTCAAGTGCATTCCTCAAGTGCATCCCGTAAAGCCTGAGAGTAGGTTGAGTTGAATAGGCTGAACGTGTATAAACAAGATATGGGCATCGTATGACTATAATGAAAACGCTGAAACGCTGGTGGCATCAGCTGTCCTCGCCGCATTATTTTAATAAAATAGCGGCGATTTGTGCGCCTGTTTTTTGGATGGCGGCACTGCTGTTGTTGGTGTTGGGGTTTGTTTGGGGGCTTTTTTTTGCACCGCCTGATTACCAGCAAAAAGATGCATTTCGTATTATCTATGTCCATGTGCCCAGTGCGTTTTTGTCGATGGCGGTTTACGTCTCGATGGCAGTGGCTGGGTTGATTTATTATGTGTGGCATATCAAACTAGCGGCGTACTATAATCGTGGCATGGTGTTGCTGGGTGCATTGTTTACCGTGCTGGCATTATTTACTGGCGCCGTCTGGGGCAAGCCAATGTGGGGGACGTACTGGTCATGGCGCGATCCACGCCTGTTGGCAGAACTGCTTTTGTTATTTTTGTATTTGGGTTATTGGTCGCTGACGATTACGATTGAGCGCAAAGCCTTTGCTGACAAAATGGGGGCGATTTTGTTGGTCGTTGGTGTGATAAATATCCCTATTATCCACTACAGTGTCGTTTGGTGGAACTCGCTACATCAGGGCGCCACGATTATGAAGCTAGGTAAGCCGTCAATTGATGCGAGCATGTTGTGGCCGTTACTTATTTGTTTGCTGGGTTTTTTATGCTTTACCATTGCCTATGGCTTTGCGGCGACGCGTTATCAAATGATTGCCGCGAACAATGAAAAGCGTTGGCTGGAGCGTCTCTACTCATGAGTAATAACAATATGTTACAAGATTTTTTGCAAGTTTTGCATATGAGTGGCTATGCGGTGTTTGTATGGTCTGCTTTTGCCATGACGATGGCGGTGTTGATCGGCGTGTATTGTTATGTGAGTAGCCGCTTAAAAGCGGCACTAAAACAGCAAGAAGAAATGAATCAAGCAATAAAATCACAGAAATCAGCGCAGCAATTGTCGCCATCGCCCTCCGAAAAAATCAATGGCGGTGTAGGATGAAACCGGCACGTAAACGACGTTTAATCACCCTAATAGCGGTGCTAGTCGGTGTTAGTAGTGCATTGTCACTATTGTTGGTTGCTAAGGGGTCTAATTTGAACCATTATATGGAAATATCCGAAGTGCATGCAGGCAACGCACCAATCGGTAAGACGATTAGCATTGGTGGATTGGTTGAAGCAGGTTCAATTGAACGCACAGCGGGTTCGCTTCAAGTAGTGTTTAGTGTGACCGATACCAAAAAAAATATTACCGTTCACTACGAAGGTATCTTGCCTGATTTGTTTCGCGAGGGGCAAGGTGTGCTAGCACGTGGAAAACTAATCGATAAACAGACCTTTGTGGCGCACAATATCTTGGCAAAGCACGACGAAAACTACCTCCCCAAAGAAGTCAAAGCCGAACTTGAAAAGCAAGGGTATTTTCAGCAGGCAACACCAACATTATCTGGCGATGATTCGTCATTGCGTGGCGCAGATAATACGGGTTATGGCGGTACGGGTTATGGCGATTAATCATAGGGTAAATCAATGATTTTTTCTATTATAGAATTAGGACATTATGCGTTAATATTAGCGCTCGTCATGATGTTTTTACAAACCTTGCTGGGTTTTTTTGGTGCTTATGCCAAAGAGCTCAACAGCATCGCTTACAGTGTTCGCGCGGTAAAAGTAGGGTTTTATTTAACGACAGTATCGCTGGTGGCACTGGCCGTTGGTTTTTTGCAGAATGATTTCAGTGTCAAATATATTGCCTCTAACTCGAATGCCTATCTACCGTGGTATTATAAAGTGTCGGCGGTGTGGTCTAATCATGAAGGCTCATTATTGCTATGGGCGTGGATTTTGGCGCTGTGGAATTATCTTGTCGCTGTCAAGGCGACGCATTTGCCCCCCAGTTTTCGCGGCAAAGTTTTTGGCGTATTAGGTGTGATTAGCGCTGGATTTTTTTCTTTTCTTATTCTGACATCAAATCCGTTTGAACGATTACTGCCAGGCACGGCTGTTGGCGGATTCCCCTTGATTGGAGAAGACTTAAACCCGCTGTTGCATGACATTGGCCTGATTTTGCATCCGCCGCTGTTATATGTCGGTTATGTCGGGTTTTCGGTGTCGTTTGCGTTTATTGTTGCCGCTTTGTTAGAAGGTCGCTTGGATACGGCTTGGGCACGGTGGTGTCGGCCTTGGACGATGATGGCATGGTCATTTTTGACACTAGGTATTGCGTTGGGTAGTTGGTGGGCTTACTATGAATTGGGCTGGGGCGGTTGGTGGTTTTGGGATCCAGTAGAAAACGCCTCATTGATGCCGTGGCTTGCAGGGACGGCATTGATTCATTGCTTGGCAGCGACTGAAAAGCGCGATGTGTTTAAGATTTGGACGGCTTTTTTGGCGATTTCGACATTTTCTTTATCGCTGATTGGTACATTTTTAGTGCGCTCAGGCGTGCTCACTTCGGTACATGCCTTCGCCAACGACCCAACACGCGGTATTTATATCCTAGCATTGCTGGTGTTGATTTCAGGTAGTGCGTTTTTACTGTTGATTTTGCGCGCGCATCGGTTGCATGGTACGGGTCGATTTGAGTGGGTTTCACGAGAAATGGGGCTGTTGTTAAATAATCTGTTGCTGTGTGCGGCGTGTCTGATCGTCTTTATTGGTACGTTGGCGCCGCTGTTTTATGATGTGCTGGATTGGGGGCAAATTTCCGTCGGGCCTGCGTATTTCAACCAGATGATGCTTTATGTATTCGTTATTACTCTTGTTTTTTTAATGTTTGCGCCGTATTTGCACTGGAAACGTAATCGGCTTGCGCGATTTGTCCCGATGCTATTGATTGCCGCGGTATTTTCTTTGGGCTTGTCAGCCTTGATTAATGCGCCGTTTGCCTCGTTTAGTTGGTTGGCGTTTGCATTGACCGCGCTAACCCTAACGGCGGTTTTGTCGACTGGCTGGGATGCCTATCAGCAATCCTATCGAACCAAGACGGGCTGGCGATTACCGAGTAAAGGCTATTTAGCCATGCTAACCGGGCATTTGGGGTTTTTGGTCATGTCATTAGGTATTATTTTGGTGTCAAGCTATGCCGTGGAAATTGACCGTTATGTACGCTCAGGAGAGACGGTCGAGGTTGGCGATTATAATTTTGAAATGAAGGGCTTAAGCAATCACGAAAACAAAATTTATTCGGCTTCGCGGATTGATTTTTTGGTGCGTGATGCAGAAAATAACGTGGTAGGTATTATGTCGCCTGAAAAACGCCAATACGAAGTTTCGCAAATGCCAACCGCTGAATCAGCACTGCGAGCGAGTTTGACCGAGGATATTTATGTTGCCTTGGGCGAACCCCAAGATGCAGGGGCTTGGTCGGTGCGATTTCAAATTAAACCCTATATTCGTTGGGTATGGTTGGGGGCATTGATTATGTCACTGGCAACTGTATTTGTGCTCCGTGATCGACGCTATCGACTAAAACAATCTCAGGCAGTGTCATGAGGCAAGATGTCATGAGGCAAGATATCAATGAGGCATGAAATTCGATGAAAAATAACGCGATAGACACAGGCATCAGTCGGACGCAGTGGATTAGTCTGGGTGTGTTTTTGCTTGCTATTGCGGTAGTGACGGTCGTTTTTTTCCGAGGATTGGGGCGAGACCCGCAAGCACTAGACTTAATGACAGCAGGCAAGCCCATCCCCGACTTTTCCTTGCCCAATTTGCTGGCAGAGAGCCACCTGTCTCGAGCCGATTTAACGACGGATCAGGGGTTTTATTTGATGAATTTTTGGGGTTCTTGGTGTCCTGCGTGTTACGACGAGCACACGTTTTTAATGGCGCTAGGCAAAAAACATGCCCTGTACGGTGTGAATTGGAAAGATGACAAAGCCGATGCGTTAGCGTTTTTGCAAAATTTAGGCAATCCATTTAAGCAAATTATTGTTGATAAACATAGCGAGCTGGCTATTAATATGGGTGTTTACGGTGCGCCTGAGACATTTTTAATTACAGCAGATGGCGTGATTATTCACCGCTATGCGGGGCCGCTAGATGACGCATTGTGGCAATCAGAATTTGTGCCAATCATTAACCAACTTGAAACCAACTAACGCCGATGTCTTTATTAAATCACTACCGCTGGCTTTATCGTGTGATGACACTGATGGTTGCCGTGCTTGGCGCTTGGGCTACGGCAAGCTTTAATGTCTATAGTTTTGAAGAACGCGCACAAGAACAACAGTTTCAGAAAATCATCAAAGACCTACGTTGTCCTAAGTGCCAAAACAACAATCTGCACGATTCGAATGCACCGCTTGCGGTGGATATCAAGGATTATGTGTATGATTCGTTGCAAACGGGGCAGGGCGAGGCGCAAATCGTTGAATTTTTGGTGGATAAATACGGTGAATTCATTATTTATTCACCGCAGCGCCCTGTGTTATGGTTGTTGCCTTGGGTAGTTGCTGGCGGTTTATTTTTATGGGCGTTGATTAACATCTCATACAAAAGAAATCAGCAACGCAAACGGCAAGCGGATGCCGCATCAGCCAGTATGCGAGAAATTATTGCCGATTATGAGCACGAACACGAGCCCGAACACGAGCCCGAACACGAGCGCGAACGCGAGCAATCATCCAAGAGGCAACCATGATTATTGCTATTTTTCTTGCTTTGTTGGTGCTGCTGATGTTTATGTGGCCAGTGAAGACAGAGACAGGGTTTGACGAAAAAGGTGAAGCCATTAAAATTTATCGAGACGAAGTGGCGTTTATCGATAAACAATACCAAACGGGCTTGATTGATGCGCAAGACAAAGCCAAATTACTAGAAGAACTTGACGTGAAAACTACGTCAGCGATTGCGCGTATAGAGAAAAAGCAATTCGCGCCACGACTGCGCTATACGCCCGTATTTGCCGTGGCATTGGTCATCACGCTGTCGCTGGCGATTTATTTTGTTTATTTACAAAATAGTCAAATCAAACGCTGGCATGATTTTAAACAGGTGCATCAAGCGCAAGTGACCGAAGGACTGTTTGATGGTGATGTGATTGCCGCTTTTTTAAACAAAAATCCGTCATTAGCCAGTCATTATTGCTTCACCATGCAGCAGACGCTATTGGCAAATTATCATGCCAACGCGGATGCGCTGGCAAATTTAGCCAATTGCCATTTGATTGTCGGCTATCCACAGCTCGCAAGGCAAGCTATTTCTCGCGGTTTGGGCGAACAGCCTGAGCACGCAGCGCTGAATTTTTTATCAGCAGAAATGGCGTTTGTTGAAAATAATCAATTAAGTAGTGACGATTTAGACCGATTATTTATTACGATTCGGGCAGAACCAAAACACAAAGGTGCGCTGCGTTTATTGGGGATTAATAGCCTGAATTTGGGGCAGTATGCGCAGGCACAGTTCTTTTTTGATAATTTGCGCGAGGTTGAAACAGACCCGCAAATTTTGGCGCTTTTAGACGATATTGACGAGACAATTGCGGCACGCCAAGCAGCAGAAGCGGCGGCTGGCGAGCCCCAACCAGTAACGCCGCAATCAGCGCCCCAAACGTCGCCGCAAGCAACTAAACAATTACAACCCAATGAGGCATCGCTTCATTTGGCGATAGCGGTTAGCCCCACGTTGATTGCGTCACAGCCTGAAACGCTGACCTGGCCAAAATCCGTTTTTGTTGTGGTCAAATCCGTTGATGGTGCCTTGATTAATGCCAGTAAATATATCATGCAAGATGCCAATCAAGCGCTAGTAGTGACCATTTCAGATGATATGCCACAAGCCATGCAAAGACAATCGCTGGCCGACTTTGAGCAAGTCACGGTGACCGCACGAGTGAGCCTCGATGATCAACCAATTGCTGCCAGCGGTGATTTAACGAGCGGTGCGATACCGATTCCTGTATTAAAAAACACCGAGGGACCAGCGCGCGCGCCTTATCGATTGGTTATTGATCGAACGGTGCCGTAATAGTCCATGAATACGATAAGCTCAGAAAGGGCATCACCGCACAAGGCGTCATCGGACAAGACGTCATCGCACAACCCCCCGCCGATTTGCGAAGTGAGCGAGCTGGCGTTGGTGCGTGGCAATCGGTTGTTGTTTCAAGGCATGAATTTTATCTTATCGCGCGGTGAAGCGTTGCATATCTGCGGACGAAATGGTAGCGGAAAAACAAGTTTATTTAAAATGATAATGGGGTTATTGCCGCCTAACAAAGGACTCATTCGAATTGCAGGTCAGTCGCCCCAACAGTTTTTGGCAAACAATCCAGCAAGTATTGCGTATTTAGGGCATCAAACGCCCATTAAGCGTGAGTTTACCGTGGCAGAAAATATCCGCTTGAATACCCAACTATTTGCCAATTGGCGACCTAGCCAAACGCAAATTGATGTGGCCTTGGATGCAGTTGGGTTACAATCATTTGCTGATACGCTAGCGGGTAAGCTTTCTGCGGGTCAGCAGCGACGAATTTTGTTATCTAGATTGTGGTTATCACCACTGGAATCAGCGGCGCAATCCTCATCGCAATCCTCATCGCAATCACAATCACAATCACAATCACAATCACAATCACAATCACAATCACAATCACAATCACAATCACAATCACAATCACAATCACAATCACAATCACAATCACAATCACAATCACAATCACAATCACAATCACAATCACAATCACAAGACATAAAACAACCGCCTCCCCAGCTCTGGCTGCTTGATGAGCCCTTGGCGGCACTAGATACCAACGGTGTCGATGCATTACTGGCGCAAATTGCACGATTGGCTGCTAGCGGGCATAGTTTTATTCTGACATCTCACCAGTCGATTCGTTTGGAGTGCGCGTTACAAACGCTCACGATAGGCAAAGCACATAAATGATAACGCCTCTGATGATGATAAAGAACACCGCACTGAGCGCTGGGGATAGTGCACAGTGATAAAGGCACTGCTTTATCGGGAGTGGTTACTTGCGGTGCGAAAGTTGCCCGTATTGTTGCAGCCTGTCAGTTTTTTGTTGATTCTCATTACGATTTTCCCGATTGCGGTGGGTGCTGAGACCACGCTATTGCAACAAATTGCACCCGGTGTTATTTGGGTCGGCGTGCTGCTATCGGTATTGCTTTCTAGCGAACATTTTTACCAAGCCGATTACCAAGACGGTACCATCGCGCAGTGGTATTTGGCAGGTAATGACCGACTATTACTCAGTGTATTGGCTAAACTACTGGTGCAAAGCGCGTTGCAAATCATCCCCGTGTTATTGCTATTACCGATACTGAGTTTATTTTACACACTGCCTGTGATGACCAGCGTATTGATTGGTTTGACCATTCTTTTGGGTGGGCCGTGTTTGGTTTTGTTGGCAATGCTTGGGGCAGCGATTACCGTCGCCGTGCCGCGCGCTGGGCTACTGTTGATTGTGATTATTTTGCCTTTGTACTTTCCTGTGATTATTTTCGCGATATCGGCGATGCGTCATTATAGCGATGGTTTTAGCCCCGTGTCTGATTTTGCCCTGTTGGGTGCTTTGTTATTATTTAAGTTAACCCTGATGCCATTTGCCATTGTCGCGGCACTAAAAACCGCACTATCTGAAAGTTAGACTGGAATAATCTTATCGTGGTGCGGAATTAACCTGCGACATGATTTAAAGGGATACGAAATAGGCATCGGACGCATGAATTACCTTGCTATTTAAATGAAACTTCATTACTATGCTTGTTGTTGGAAAATTAATTAAATTCAATTTTTAAGGGATAGATTATGAAAAAACATATTGCAGTTATATTTTTATCATCGCTATTAACTCAGCTTAGTTTGGCTGCGGACTTTTCTTTTCGTGGACAGTTGAGCAACGATGATGAATTTTTGTTATTTAATTTTGCTGTGGATGAAACGAGCGATGTAACGTTAATTACGCATTCTTATGCAGGCGGTGTTAATAGTCGCGGGGAAATTATCCCACAAGGCGGTTTCGATCCAATTTTAAGTTTGTTTGATTCAGCAGGTGTTCTAATTGATAATAATGATGATGGGTCGTGCAGCGAAGTCCCAGTGGATTCTGTGACAGGAGAATGTTACGACACTTTTTTAACAGCTCGTCTTGACCCAGGTGAGTATACTGTATCTATCACGCAGTATGATAATTTCCCAAGAGGTGAGAATTTATCTGATGGCTTCCTAGGTGCAAATACAACAGGTTTTGTTGATGTGACAGGAAACACCAGAACCAGTTCGTGGGCCTTTGATGTTTTAAATGTAAGATCAGCCAACAACGATACCACTAATTTTGTATCAAATCCGACAGGAGTATGGTACGAACCTGAAAGGCCAGGTGATGGGTTTAATTTTGTCAAAACTAATGCAGGTTTATTTTTCTATTTCTACGGTTACAAAGCGAGTAATGCTTCTGAACCACTGTGGCTGCTATCAGGTGCAGGACCTAAAAATATCAGAAAAGGAACTAGCTATACTATGGATGTGTTTTCATCCTATGCGAATAATGGCGGTAGATTCGGCGCGCCACCTGTTGCCAGCGATAATGGCATAAGTCCTTGGGGCACCGCGACAGTCACATTTAATGATTGTAACACAGCTCAAGTCACATTGACTGGCACAGATGGAACTGCTAGCTTTAATTTGGATCGTTTGGCATCTGTAGAAGGGCTGAGATGTTCTGACTAAGACTAAATAGTTACCGCATAATAAATGCGCTAACTGAAATAGAGCGTTATTCTGGGTAGAGAGAATTTGTCTATCCAGCATAACATTCTCATTATGTATTAAATCTTAAGCATAAATCATGCGACCTAAAAAATGTGGTCTAAAAAATAAGTCACTTTTTATCTAAGGAGCAGGCATGCAATCGGCTTAACAGCCCTTCATTATTTCAGGTTTACAATCCTCGCTATTCTCAAATTAGTTGTTATAATAGGCTTACCCTGTGCGAGACTAATCGGCATAGCGGCATTTATACGATTTTCAATCTTTTAAATTATTCAATAATCCTTATTCCATTGGTTTTGATTAGTGTTGCGTGATGCAACGGGCTGATGGCGGAAAACCATATGAATTCTACAGTAAATAATACAATCAACAATACAAGTAATAACGCAAACAATAATGCAAACAATAATGCCCCTTCAGCGCCCACAGTCCAATTTGCTGATTTAGGCCTGGCAGCGCCAATTTTACGCGCGATCAAGGACACAGGTTATGACACACCGACACCGATTCAGACCAAAGCCATTCCATTGGTATTAAACGGTGGCGATTTGCTTGCTGGGGCGCAGACAGGGACGGGCAAGACGGCGGGCTTTACCTTGCCCATTTTGCAACGCCTAACTCAAACGCGCCCGACTAACATTCGCGCTGGGCGACCGCGTTGCCTGATGCTCACACCGACACGCGAGTTAGCCGCACAAATCAAAGAATCAGTCGATACCTATAGCAAATACCTTGAATTACGGTCAATGGTCGTGTTTGGTGGCGTTAATATTAACCCACAGATTAACCAGTTACAACGCCCAATTGATATCTTGGTCGCGACGCCAGGACGCTTGTTGGATTTACACCAACAGGGCGAAGTCGATTTATTAGGTATTGAAATTTTGGTTTTGGATGAGGCTGATCGCATGCTCGATATGGGCTTTATCCACGATATTAAAAAAATCCTCGCGTTGCTACCTAAATCGCGGCAAAATTTGCTCTTTTCGGCGACATTTTCAAACGAGATTAAAAAACTCGCTGATCGGTTGTTGAATCAGCCTGATTTTATCGAAGTCGCTAGACGTAATACCGCGTCTGAAATGGTCGAGCAATCGGTGTATCGCGTGCGGCAAGGACACAAGCGTGATGTCTTGAGCCACTTGATTAATCAGCATAATTGGTATCAAGTGCTTGTTTTTACTCGTACCAAACACGGTGCCAATCGATTGGCAGAAAAACTCGTCAAAGATGGTATTAGCGCGCTAGCCATTCACGGCAACAAAAGCCAAAGCGCACGCACCAAAGCCCTGTCAGAATTTAAAACAGGCAATACGCGTGTACTCGTTGCGACTGATATTGCCGCGCGGGGGTTGGATATTGACCAACTGCCACAAGTGGTCAATTTTGAGTTACCCAATATCCCCGAAGATTACGTGCACCGCATCGGGCGAACAGGCCGTGCAGGCGCTTCGGGTGGGGCAATTTCATTGGTCGATCAGGATGAATTGAAATACTTAAAAGACATTGAAAAACTCATCAAACGCACGATTCCTACCTTGACGCTTGACGGCTTTATTCCGCCGACAACCATCGAGCCAGAGCCCGATAGACCTGCGCGGCGAGGCAATCACCGATCTACCGCAACGCATAACGCTAGAAACAAACCCGCCCAAGGGCAACGACGCCCCCAAAGCCAGAGAAAACCCAACGGACAGTCGCGCTAGTGGCGTAATACATCACGGCAATACATCGCGCATAAATTGCAATAAACTGCATATAAATTGCGATTTAATCAGCATCTAATCACCGCCTAATCAATAGCAGAATGCAATAGCAGAATGGGTGGTGGTTATTTTTAAAATCTTACATCTGAAGCCTTAAGAAGGCGAATTTTAGTCGATATTTTGCCATTGTGGCCATATGAGGCGATACAGCCACTTAGAAATAATTTGACAATGTTAGCTACTCACCCTGATGCACTCAATAACGATATTGAGTGCATTAGATTGATATTAAAGCACAAACTAGCTGAAAAAGATTGGGTGGTGCGGTGGATTAGTTTCCGAAAAAATCAAGCAGTCGAACGAGTTGAGCTGTTCAGACAACTTGAGAATTACGCAATAAAGCAATCATAGCAGGAATTTAGCAATGAATTTTTGGATTCTTTTGTATTATCTTGAAATCGCTTAAACTCATAATAAAACATCAACGATTAATGTATGACGAAAACGGAAGCAATCTCTGATGTAAAAAAAATACTGTCTGATTTGGTTTATAATATGACCAGTCACGAGGGCAATCCAATCACATTGTCCGAAGTAAGAAAATTGCTTGGTGGGGGAGAGATTGACGGGCATGACGTCAGTGATGAACAGCAGGTTTTTCGCATTAAAAACGGCTGGGAAGAAATGATTCGATTGGTTGAAAATAATCAGTTTCAACCTAACAAAAAAACCATCTGTTACTTGCATAACATTTACGCGAAAGAGGAAGCCTTGACATGGGGCGAATTTCGCACGCGAATCGTCACGATACGCGGTACAGAACATATGCCGCCTGATGCGGATAGTCTCGATATATTGTTCGATGAAATGATTGATAATTATCACCATGCCATAGATAAAGACGATGCCAGCTACGACGTGTTTTTAAGCTGTGCGATGAATCAATATTTTAACGATGGCAATAAACGCGCTGGTCAGTTTTTGATGAACGGTGCGCGTTTATCGCTTGGTCTGCCCGCGATTACGATTCCCGCTAAACGGAACTCGGAGTACAACCAAAAAATGGTTCAGTTTTATGACTCACAAGACCGCACAGAAATGAAGACTTTTTTACAGTCTTGTCGGATTAATGCCCCAGTAGTTGACTAATCAACACCAACGAAAAACACCAACGACAAACAGCACCAGCGATTAATCAGCCCCCTCCAAAAAACGGCCGTTAAATATCCTTGACTTAAATATCCTTGACTAGGCGCAGAGCATCATAAATGGCAGCGTGCGTATTACGCGCACTGACCGCATCGCCAATTCTAAATAGCTGGAATTGTCCTGCTAAATGGCGAACCAAGGTCTGCGGCTTACCATTTAGCAGGGCATTGACATCGACTGCGCCTTGGTTTTTTGACAGTGGTTTGAGGTCAAAATACAAATCCGCGAGCGGCAAAGTGCCGTAATTGACGATGATTTGGTCGTAGGTTTTTTCATAGGTGTGGTCGCTGTAATCTGTGCCAATGGTTGCGCGAAGCTGCCCTTCTTGGTGACGTTCGACGGTAAGCAATCGGCGTGTGACGGTAAAGGTTACGGCTTTGTCTTGTAAGGCACGCATGTAGGGCGATAAATTCATGGCCATAATATCGGGTGCAAAAGTGCGGTCTGGCGTCATGATTTCTACGGTAGCGCCAGTCTCTGCAATCATTTCTGCCGATTGTAGACCTGAGTGGTCACCGCTTTCGTCATAGACGAGGACATTATTGCCCGGTTTTACATCGCCTGACAGGATATCCCACGCCGTGTCAACCAGTGATAAATCGCCATGTTGTTCAAATAATTCCGTATTAGGCATGCCGCCTGTGGCAATAATCACCACATCAGGGTTTAGCGCGGTAATATCAGTGGCTTCTGCCCACGTGTTAAACTGAAAATTCACGCCAAAGGATTCGCATTGTGCCATGCGCCAGTCAATAATCGAGCGCATTTCGCTGCGTCGTGGTGATTGCGCGGTGAGGCGAATTTGTCCGCCCGGTTCATTCGCTGCTTCAAAGACAGTGACACGATGACCGCGTTCGCCAGCAACTCGTGCCGCCTCTAGCCCTGCAGGGCCAGCACCGACAATGACAATGTGTTTGCTTTGTTGGGTTTTGGGGATGTCATGCGGCATCGTTAATTCGCGACCTGTGGCGGCATTGTGGATACATAGGGCTTCACCACCTTGGTAAATGCGGTCTAGGCAAAATGTCGCACCGACACACGGACGAATATCGTCTTCGCGTCCTGCGATGATTTTGCGCACAATATGTGGATCTGCCATGTGTGCGCGCGTCATGCCTACCATGTCGAGTAATCCCGCAGAAATGGCATGGCGAGCGGTAGCGATATCAGGGATTTTTGCTGCATGAAACGTTGGCATATTCGTGGTTTGTTTGACACGTCCAGCAAAATCCAAGTGCGGTGCGTTTTTCATGCCCTGCACAGGAATAACGTCTGTCATGGCAGGGTCGGTATGAATTCGTCCACGAATGACATTTAAAAAATCCACCATGCCACAATCACGAAAACGCTCAGCAATGGCGAGGCCTTCTGTCTCTGTGATGCCGCCAGGTTGGGTTTCATCGGCGGTGAACCTTACCCCGACAATGAATTCATTGCCGCAACGGCGACGAATTTCGGTCAGCACATCAAAGGTAAACCGCAAACGATTGTCTAATGAATCGGCGCCATAGGAACCGTCTAGCCGATTGGTTAGCGGCGACCAAAACTGATCCATTAAATGGCCGTAGGCTTGAATTTCGATACCGTCCATACCGCCTGCTTGCATGCGTTCTGCGGCACTGGCGTAGTCATCGATAATACGCTCGATGTCCCAGTCTTCGATGAGTTTAGGAAAGGCACGGTGGGCAGGTTCGCGATGCGGGCCGGGCGATACGGATGGTAGCCAATCGCCTTTGTTCCAGCCCGTGCGGCGACCTAAATGCGTCAGCTGTATCATGACCGCGCAATCGTATTCGTGGCACGCGTCGGTGAGTTGCTTTATCCAAGGCACGACTTCGTCTTTGTACGCCAAAATATTGTTAAAAACGGGTGGACTGTCTTTACTGACAGCCGCTGAACCTGCGGTCATCGTCATGGCGATGCCTGCTTTGGCACGCTCGGCGTGATAGGCGGCATAACGCGCCTTGGGCATGCCATCTTCGGGATAAGCGGGTTCATGACTGGTCGTCATGATACGATTTTTTAGCGTGAGGTGCTTGAGTTGATAAGGTTGTAATAATGGATCGTTAGACATGAGTTTCTCCTAATGCATTATGGCATTATGCGCCTAGTGAAGCGGCAGGCGTTGATAGCGTCCTGGATTATTAGGGTGATCAAAATGGCGCATTGGACCATGTGTTTTGAAATGATTGTGCCAGTGACGCATTGCATCTGCGTCAAGTGTCATACCCAGACCGTGCCCCTCGGGAACGTCAATGACATCGTTTTTTTGTCGAAAAGGCCCATTTTCAATGACATCACCAATCTGCCAACGAAAGAGCGATTGCGATGCTTCGCTAATATGTGCAGTGGCGGCTGAGACGTGCAAATAGGCGGCAGTCATAATGCCTAAGTCGTTTGAGTAACACCAAAAACCCTTGCCCATGGCTTCGCAAGCGGCGATAAATTTTAGGGTTTTTGAAATACCACCCAAGGCGGCAAAATTACACACGAAATAATCGGGTGCGCCGAGCGCAACGGCACGGCGTAAATCAGGGACATGCGTTGAAAATGGGATGGTTGAATGCTGGCGTAGTTGCGCCATTTCTTCAAAAGTCGCAACGGGGTCTTCGTAGTTGCGAATATGATAAGGCTCGATTTCACGGAGGATATAACGGGCGGTTGGTAACGACCACTGCATGTTGCTGTCCAGTTTAATCTGTGCTTTATTGCCAAGGGCTTCGCGCAGTAGCTTTACTGTTTTTATTTCTAATTCGGGGTCGCCTAAGATGAGTTTTCCTTCAAAAATAGAAGCACCGTGTTCTTCTCGCATTTTGAGGCAGTATTCGACAACGGCTTCGGGCGTCGTTTCCCCTTTTAGTCCGTTATGGTCAGGGCGAAAGGAAAAATATTCTGAGAAGGCGATTTTTTTGCGTACAGCGCCGCCAAGCAGCTGATAAAGCGGTGTGTTATAGGCTTTGCCCTTGATATCCCAGAGCGCAATCTCGACAGCGCCAAAGGCAACGCTGGCCGCATTTTCGCCAGTATTGGCGGTGATTTGATAGGGTGGCACACAGCGACTTTCACAATCGGCAATATCCAATGGATTGGCACCGATGAGTGCAGGCACAATGTCAGTTTTGATGATTTCACCAAAATGCCACCACGGTGCCTCACCTAGTCCGACAAGGCCTTGATCGGTCTCGACCTCAATGATGGATTTAGACGCGCCAGGATAAAGCCCGCCAGTCCACCAAAAGGGTTTATCAAATGGCACATTAACATGGGTGACTTTGATGCGGGTGATTTTCATGATTTATCTCCAAAATCAATCAATGCCATAAGTCTGGCGTATGGTCTTTTTTGTCTTGGATAAATGCCTGTAGTTCGGCGTCGATTGTGGCATCTATTGGCGGTGCTTCGTAGTCGGCCAACAGTTGTTTCCAACGTTGGTTGGCGCGGGTTGCCATATCGATACCGCCTTGCTCAGTCCAATGTTCCCAGGGCTGATTGTCATCGAGTGCGCTGTCGTAATAAGCCGTTTGATAATGGCGCATGGTGTGAGCGGTTGAGAACAAATGCTGCCCAGGGCCAAGCTCAGCCAGCGCCTCAAATGCTAATGTGTCGTCGTTGACTTCAAACCCTTGGCAATAGCTGTGCAGCATGCCACACAAGTCCGTATCCATGACAAATTTTTCATACGACATCGATAGGAGTCCATCTAAAAATCCTGCGCTGTGTAGGATAAAATTAGCACCGCCTTGGACGGCTGACATCATTGACATCATGCTTTGCTGCATTGCTTGTGCATCGGGGAGTTTTGAGGTCGAGAAATTCCCTGCGCATCGTAGTGGAATATTTAGCCGTCTGGCTAGTTGCCCCATGACCAAGGATGCTAGTGCAGGCTCTGGTGTGCCAAAGGTTGGCGAGCCAGACCGCATTGCCAATGAACTTAAAAAGCAACCTAAAACAACGGGTGCGCCAGGGCGTGTGAGCTGGGTAATTGCGCAGGCCGTCATGCTCTCAGCCAAGCACTGTGCGAGTGCGCCGGGCATTGTCAGCGGTGATACGGCGCCGCCTAATAAAAAAGGTACATGGATAGAGCCTTGGTTAGCCGCAGCATAGGTACGAATACCTTGTGTCGTCACACCATCGAGCACCAACGGCGAGGTGACGTTAAAATTCCCCATAACCACACAGTGCTTATCAACAAAATCTGTGCCAAATAAAATACGACACATGGTAATGCTGTCTTCAGCGCGTTCGGGTGCCGTGATAGAGCCTAAAAAACCGCGGTCAGAGTATTTGATATGCGCATAAACCATATCAAGGTGGCGTTTGTTGACAGGGATATCAGTCGGCTCGCAAATCGTCCCGCCAGAATGGTGCAACCACGGCGATGATTGGCCAAGTTTGATTAAGTTTTGAAAGTCGGTAATTGTGCCATAGCGCCGACCGTTGTCTAAATCCATGACAAAAGGCGAGCCATAAGATGGTGCAAAGACCATGGCATCGCCACCAATGACCACGTTATTTTTTGGGTTTCTTGCATGCTGAGTAAATTGGGCGGGTGCTGTCTTTAAACACTCACGAATCATTCCAGGTGGAAACTTAATGCGCCAACAGTCTGGTTTGGTTTCAGTGACTTGACCGCCTGCTTTGCGAAATAATTCAACGGTTTCTGGGTCATCACGAAATTCAATGCCAATTTCCGCCAAAATACGGTCGGCGGTTTGTTCGATTTTTTCCAAACTGGTCTCATCGAGTAAGTCATAGGTGCGAATTTTTCGTTGGATGTACGGGACTTCTAAGTGTGGGTTTTGCCCTGGTGCGCCAGTGCGTTTGTCGTGAGAGCGACTGCCACGGCGAGTTTTTCTTGGTGTTGATTTGGCAGAATTGGTAGCGTTATTCATTGTCTATGACCCTCATTGTCTATGATCCCAGCAACGGATTTAAAATTTTATTGTGCTTTTTTCTCAGTTTCTGCTAAATTGACACAAGTGTCAAGAAATTTTACGAATGGCTGCTATATAAAAAATGAATAATGATTTAAGCACAAGCCCCGCCTCAAAAACATGGTCGTCTAAAAATCAAGGCTCTCCTGCTATTTGGTTACAAGCGGCGTATGAATTAATTATTGAACAAGGGGTCGATGCGGTCAAAATTATGACCCTCGCGAAACGGCTACGCATGACGCGCACAAGTTTTTATTGGCATTTTGCCGACAGAGAGGCGCTGCTACAGGCGATAATTACACGCTGGGAAGCGCAAAACACAGGAAATTTAATTCGGCAAACACAAAAACCAGCAGGTAACATTTGCCAAGCGATACTTAACGTTTTTGATTGCTGGCTAGATGATGCGCTGTTTGATGCGCCGCTGGATTTGGCAATACGCAATTGGGCGCGTAACGATAGCGCACTACAAGCACGATTAGATACCGCCGATGCGCGACGATTAGCCGCATTAGCGGGGCTGTTTACACGGTTTGGTTATTCAGCGCTACAGGCCGAAGTCCGCAGTAAAACAGTACTTTATACACAAATTGGTTATATTTATATGCAGGTGCTCGATGCGCCAGATAAACGATTGGCGATGATAGCCGATTATGTGCAGGTGTTTACGGGCGTTGCACCGAGTATATCCGAAATAGAGGCATTTGTTGCACGTCATTCTTAGTGTCTCATTCAGTGCCTTATCATCAGCGCCTTATTCAGCACCTTATTTAAATACATTCGGCAGATGGGTAGTGAGGTTATCATGTTATCACGAAAAAACATAGTATTTTGATTTAATTTAGTGAGATAGGAGTCAACATGAAATTAGGTTACACAATTATCTACGTGCCGCAAGTCGATGCGTCGCTGGCATTTTTTGAGACGGCATTTGGGTTTTCTCGACGATTTTTACATGAGTCGGGTGATTATGGTGAGCTTGAGACGGGTGAGACAACGCTTGCGTTTGCTTCGCACGAATTGGGGCAGATGAATTTTGCAGCAGGCTTTGTCGCAGCCAGTGAATCTAGTCAGCCGCTTGGGTTTGAAGTGGCGCTGGTCACAACAGCCGTTGAGGAGGCGCATACCAAGGCGCTAGCGCACGGTGCGGTTGAAATAAAGGCGCCAGAATCAAAACCATGGGGCCAGATGGTTTCTTATGTGCGCTGTCCGGATGGGACGCTGGTTGAGATTTGTTCGCCTGTTTCGAGTCAGGACTAGGTTGGTGTGGTTTGCTTGGGTCGATTGATTACTTGAGTCGAGTAACGCAAAAAGCCCCAAAGAGGGGGCTTTTTGCGAAAGGTAAGGTAATTGAATCGTAGTGTGTGTTGGCGTAGTGTGTGTTAGCGCTGTGAATAGGATAGCGCCACACGTCACGCGGCCACACGTCACGCGAGTAGGCTATGCCTCTAACGCCTCAATCATTACATATTTTCTATTGTTAGGTCCTTTGACGGCAAAGCTAACGCGACCATCAACTTTGGCGAAGATGGTGTGGTCTTTGCCAAGACCAGTGTTATCACCGGCATGAAAACGTGTGCCACGTTGGCGCACGATAATGCTGCCTGCTGAGACGATTTCGCCGCCAAAGGCTTTGACGCCAAGACGTTTTGATTGGGAATCGCGACCGTTACGGGTACTACCGCCTGCTTTTTTATGTGCCATGAGTATCTCCTAGTATAGTTTACGCGATGCTTTCAATGCGAACCGCAGTGTAATTTTGTCTGTGACCTTGTCTTTTCATATGGTGCTTACGGCGTTTAAATTTGATAATTTCAATTTTTTTGCCACGTGCGTGCTCCAAGATTTGGCCTGTGACTTTGGCATCACTGAGCATTGGTGCCCCGATTCTAATGTCATCGCCATCAGCGACCATTAAAACGTCTGAAAATTCAACCGATTCGCCCGTTTCGCCTGGGATAGTTTCAATGCGAATGACTTGACCTGTTTCAACGCGGTACTGCTTACCGCCTGTTTTTATTACCGCATACATATGCTGTTTCTCCGTTTGATTTCAAGGCGTTGGGACGTGTGTCTCAGCGACACCCCACGCTTGGCTGCCTGAAATAAGTTAATCTTTTAATTTTATTAATAATAAAAAGCACTGCTAAAAAGACAGTGGAAAATGATTATAAAGTATGAAACAATTGTATTCAATAAAAAATTGAGAAAAAAACGTGATTGATGAAAAAGGTTATCGCCAAAATGTTGGAATAATTATCATTAATGCCGAGAAAAAAGTATTTTGGGGTCGACGGATTGGGCAGAAATCTTGGCAGTTTCCTCAGGGAGGAATTGATGAGGCAGAAAGTGCGCAAGACGCAATGTACCGTGAGCTGCACGAGGAAGTCGGCTTGCGGCCGCAGCACGTTGAGCTGGTTGCAGAGACAGAAGGTTGGTTGCATTATGAGTTGCCGAAAAAGTTTCGGCGCAAAAATACGCAGCCGCTTTGTATTGGGCAAAAGCAAAAATGGTTTTTATTGCGGCTAGTCGCCAGTGAAGCAGAAATTGATTTTAACCAAGGGAAAAAAGCCGAGTTTGATGCCTTTCGCTGGGTAGATTATTGGTATCCTGTGCGGAAAGTGATTTACTTTAAGCGCTGTGTTTATCGTAGTGCTTTGGCAGAATTTGCCCGCACGGTCGGCATCGAGCAGCAACGCGCTGTGTTGACTAAGCCATCGAAGCCTGCCAAACACCTTAAGCGAACGAAAAGAAATTAGACGAAAAACAATGGGCTTATATCGCAAACTGTGATGCAAGTTGCATTGCAGGTTATGCAGGTTGCATTGCAAACTACATCGTAAATCATATCGTAAATCACATCGTAAATCATGCGACTTGCTGGTTTCAAGCGATTGTCTTGTTGGCTCTAGCGCTAGGAAATCGGTGTGTTAAGCGGCGTCGAACGGCATCAAGTGGCGTCAATCGGTAATGCCGATAATACCGGTAATACAATATGGACAACGGTGCCTTGGTCGACACGGCTTTGAATGATGAGTTCACCTTGGTGCGCATCAATAATGGCTTTGATTAAATATAGCCCAATGCCAAATCCCCCAGTGCTACGCTGGCGTGAATGGTCAATGCGGTAAAATGGCTCAGTAAGGAGTTTGATTTTTTCCGCAGGAATGCCGACACCAGAATCTTCAACTGAAATCGTTAGCGTCTGCTCGTCACAGGCAGTGGATATAATGACTTTGTCGTCAGGCTGACGATTCGCTGTCAGCGCATTTTTGATTAAATTTTTAATCGCAAGCCCGATACGGTTTGCATCAATCGTTATTTCAGGCAACTGACTGTCTAGGTTAAATACGACTGGGGCATTTTCGAAAAAACGGCCCTGTATTTGATAGATAACGTCATTGACATTGGCTTTGCTTAAGTCGAGTGGCGCGTGGTTGCCTTTTAGTCGTTCGGATTCGAGGAGTTCATGAATGAGGGATTCCATTTCGTTCATGTCTTCTTCGGCGCTGGCTTTTTGGTGGCTGTCATCCATCATGGATAGCGCAATTTTAGCACGCGTAATCGGGGTGCGTAGTTCGTGGCTAATGGCGAGTAGGAGCTGGCGTTTTGCTTCTAGCATTTGCTCAATGTTGTCTGCCATTTTGTTGATAGATTTTGATAAATCACCGAGTTCGTCGCGACGATTAATCGGCAATCGATGCGAAAAATCGCCGTCACCGATTTGTTTGACGCCTTGCTGGATGATTTTGAACGGGCGAAAGGTAAAATACACAAACGCATAAATTAAACCGATAATGAATAAGGCGGCAATAACCGTGATGAGAATTTCTTTGACGCGGGTGGTTTTGTGTAGTTTTTCAGTAATAATAAACGAGGTGATATAGCCCTGATTAAATGTACGTAAGATAAAGTTGTCTTTGTAAAAACCTGCTTCTGAAGTAATGCCTTGGGGGCCAACGCGTTGGATTTTAACATCCAGATAATCTTTGTCGATGAAGTCACCATTAGATGCCCAGCTAAACGTCGGGGCTTCGATGACGATATTCACAGGGGCTTGTTCGGTAATACGCTTGGCAACGTTAATGTCGGGTGGGAAGCCGACTTCGTTTTGTAGTGAGATTAAATAATTACTAAAATAAGGTCGAATTGAGTCTGAGAGTTGGCGTTCAAAGGTAATGCCTAGTGAAAACCATAGCCCCCAAGCCAATAGCGCGGAGGCACTAATAAAAACTAAAATAATTTTGATCGAAATTGAACGACCGAGTCGGCGAAAAAAACGCATGCAGTAACGCGTCGGGTTAGTGTTGGTAGGCGTTAGGCAGCAACAAATTTATAGCCCACTCCCCAGACGGTTTGGATATAATCTAGTGGTTTTAGTTTGTTGCGGAGGCGGCTGACCAAAATATCAATCGAGCGTGAAAATAGTTCGCTATCGATGCCGCTGAGTTCGTTCATGATGTCATCGCGGCTATAGACTTTGTTGGGGTGCTCGCTCATGAGTAGTAGCAGGGCGTACTCTTTGGTCGTTAGTTCGACTTTATTGCCATTAACATGGACTTCGTAGCTGTTTTTATTAATGATGAGTTTTTCAAACTGGATAAGGTTTTCGGGAATATTGGTGGTATCTAAAGTCACGCGTGATAAAATGCTCTCCACGCGGGCAACCAGCTCGCGCGGGTCGAATGGTTTGGGTAAATAGTCGTCTGCGCCCGCCTCTAGCCCGATGACTCGGTCGTTAATGTCACCGCGGGCAGTGAGCATTAGAATGGGTACGTTGGAATGTTTGCGGATTTTTTGACAGACTTCAAAGCCGTCCATTTCAGGCAGCATGACATCAAGGATGACCAAGTCAGGCTGCGCTTTTTCAAAGCGCGCTAAGCCAGCAGATGGGGTTGTTTCGCTAATCAAATTAAGGTTGAATTTGGCAAAATACTCCGATAGCAGGGTTCCAATTTTTTCGTCGTCGTCAATTAGCAAAATGATTGTCATAGGCGTTGTGTGGTCGTTGTGTATTGTTTTAGTGGATATGATGAACAGTGTATTGCACTTTAGATTATCATATCACTATTATTGCGGATAAAAGTTACAATTTGCTAAACTCCCAATTGGCGTCGCTGGTGTGCTTGGTGTTGGGGGTGATTCTTAAATAAAATGGCGTAAATAGACAATGCCAAATGAGCCTTTTGCGATACAATAATACGATTGATAATGTTAACTAGTTAATTAGGTTGGATAGACAATGAGCAAGTATTCGATTTTAAGCCTCGCTCGCAACGCGATGTCCTATAATGAAAAATGGGGTGAGGCGTGGCGTTCTCCTGAGCCAAAGCAGCAGTATGACGCGATTATTATCGGCGCAGGTGGACATGGATTGGCCACGGCCTATTATTTGGCAAAAGAGCACGGCATAACGAATGTTGCGGTCTTGGAAAAAGGGCATTTGGCTGGTGGGAATATTTGTCGTAACACGACAATCGTTCGCTCTAATTATCTGTGGGATGAAGCGGCACTTTTCTATGAAAAAGCCATGAAGCTATGGGAAGGATTGTCGCAAGAAATCAATTATAACGTGATGTTTTCACAGCGTGGTGTTTATAATTTGGGGCATACGTTACAGGATTTGCGTGATATTCGTCGTCGCGTGGAGGCGAATCGTTTAAACGGCATTGACTCTGAATTTTGCGATGTGCAACAGTTGCAACGCGAAATTCCGTTTTTAAACTGCACACAAAATGCCCGTTATCCGATTATGGGTGCATCGCTGCAACGCCGTGCTGGCGTAGCGCGTCATGATGCCGTGGCTTGGGGTTTTGCGCGCGCAGCGGATAAGTATGGCATTGATATTATTCAAAACTGCGAAGTGACGGGGTTTGAGATTGAAAACGGCGTGTTTAAAGCTGTGCAGACAAACCGCGGCACGATCCGCGCGAACAAAGTCGCGATTACGGTTGCAGGAAACACGTCCGTGCTAGCCGAAAAAGCAGGGTTTAGACTACCTGTTGAGTCGCACCCGTTGCAAGCATGGGTTTCTGAACCGATGAAACCGATTTTAGATACGGTCGTTATGTCAAACGCGGTGCATGGTTATATTTCTCAGTCTGATAAAGGTGAGTTAGTTATCGGTGCGGGTATTGATGCCATGAATGGTTATAGCCAACGAGGCGCATTGCACACGGTGGAGCATGCAACGGCTGCAATTATTGAATTGTTCCCTGTCTTTAGTCGGGTGCGAATGCTGCGCCAGTGGGGTGGAACGGTCGATACAACACCAGATGCTTGCCCAATTCATGGCAGAACGCCAGTTAAGAATATGTATATTAATTGCGGCTGGGGAACGGGTGGTTTTAAGGCGACGCCAGGTTCTGGCTGGACAATGGCTTATACGTTAGCTAAAAACGATCCGCATCCACTTAATGCCCCATTTTCGTTGGAGCGATTCGAGACGGGTGCATTAGTTGACGAGCACGGTGCCGCTGGTGTCGCGCACTAACTAGGCGCTAGCTAGGCACTAACTAAATTTGGTCGGAGAGTACTTATATGTTAAAAATTAATTGTCCTTACTGTGGTGTTCGGGACGAAATAGAGTTTAGCTATGCAGGCGAGGCGCATATTGTTCGCCCAGTGGATGGCGAGAATATGACGGATGCCGAATGGGCAGATTATCTATTTAATCGTAAGAATCCTAGGGGTGTACACCTAGAGCAGTGGTGTCATACGGCAGGCTGTCGTCAGTTTTTCAATGCTGCGCGCGATACTGTGTCTAATCAGTTTATCCAAACGTATAAAATTGGTGAAGTATTTCATCTGGATGAGGCCGTTAAAAATAACGAAATAGGCAAAGAGACAGAGACAGGCGCAGAACATCTTCAGGAGGGCAGTGGCTCATGAGACCTTGTGTTAAACGCTTGCCAGTCGGTGGGCAAATAAACCGTGATAAACCATTACACTTTACCTTTAACGGTAAAGCCTATATCGGTTATGAAGGGGATACTTTGGCGTCTGCATTGTTAGCCAATGGTGTTAAGATTTTGGGGCGCAGCTTTAAGTACCATCGCCCGCGTAGTATTTTTGGGCTAGGCGCTGAAGAGCCTAATGTATTATTACAAATCGGCGAAGGCGCAAAGACGCTACCGAACCAGCGCGCCACACAGGTGATGCTTTATGATGGTCTGGTGGCAAAAACTGTCAATGGGTTTCCGTGTGTTAACTATGATTTTTATGCGGGGCTAGGGCTATTCTCAAAAATGCTATCGGCTGGTTTTTATTACAAAACATTCATGTGGCCGAAAAGCGCTTGGGACTGGTACGAAGAAAAAATCCGTGCCGCCGCTGGTCTAGGGATTAGCCCTGTTGAGGCAGACCCTGATATTTATGAACATCGGAATCAACACGTTGATATTTTGATTGTTGGTGGCGGTGTTGCGGGTATTCGAGCGGCACTGGCGGCCGCAGCGTCTGGGCAGCGCATTATGCTGGTTGACGAACAATCAACGTTTGGTGGCTGGTTTCAGCACAGTCAACAGAAAATCGATGGCATACAGCCTAAACAATGGATTGCCCAAGCGATACAGACCTTGCGTAATCAATCCAATGTGACCGTATTAAATCAAGCAACGGCCTTTGGTCGTTATGATCATAACTTTATTGCTGTTTTAGAAAAGCATGGCGAGGTTAATCGCGCAGCGCACCAGCCACGAGAAACCGTTTGGCATATCCGCGCCAAACACCTGATTTTAGCCACAGGCGCTCAAGAACGCGGGTTGTCATTTGGTAATAACGATCGACCAGGCATTATGCTCGCCAGTGCGGTGTCGGGTTATATTCATCGTTATGGCGTTAAATTAGGGAGTAACGGTGTCTTATTTACGAATAACGATGGCGCTTACCAAGCTGCTATTGATATGCAAAAAGCAGGCATCACCGTCAAAGCGGTGATTGATGTCAGGCACCAAGGCGCTGGCTCTATTGCGCAGGCAGTTAAGGCACTGGGTATCAAAGTTTATAATGGCTATACCGTCGTTAACACTTATGGGCGCAAAGGCATTCACAAGATTCGTGTGACTAAACTTACCGAAGACAAGCGTGCGTTGACGGACGTGGTCGAAGACATTGCTTGCGATGTGTTGGCGGTATCGGGTGGTTACTCACCCGTGATTCATTTACACTCGCATATTGGCGGTAAAAATCGCTGGAATGAGGAAAAGCTTTGCTTTGTGCCCGATCCAGCAACAGGTGAAGGGATTTACTTTGCAGGCGCAATCACAGGTGAGTTATCGACACGTGGCTGTTTGAGGCAAGGGGCTGAAATCGGTTATCAGGTCAGCAAAGGCGTAAATGGTGCAACAGGCGAGACGGCGAGCGAGATTACCGTGCCATGTATCCAAGAACACCAAGAAAACCCCATCGAAGCGTATTGGCAAACACCGTATGCTAAGGGACCAACGCGTGCGCCTAAACAGTTTGTAGACTACCAAAACGATACGGGTGTGAGCGATATTTATCAAGCGATTACCGAAGGTTATAAATCGATTGAACATATCAAACGCTATACGGCGCTAGGGTTTGGTACGGATCAAGGTAAAACAGGCAATATCAACGGCATGGCAGTAGCGGCTGAGAAAATGGGCAAAACCATCCCTGAAGTCGGCACAACCACGTTTAGGCCTGCCTATACGCCTGTCACCTTTGGTGCATTGGCGGGCCGCGAAATCGGCGAATTTTTCAATCCAATCCGTACAACGGCGATGCACGAATGGCATGTGAGCCACGGTGCTGAGTTTGAGTTGGTTGGAGATTGGTATCGCCCGTGGTACTATCCGCAAGATGGCGAAGACATGGAGGCGGCAGTTGCCCGTGAATGCCTTGCTACCCGCCATAGTGTGGGTATGCTAGACGCATCAACACTGGGTAAAATCGAGGTCAAGGGCAAAGATGCTGCCAAATTCTTAAATATGATGTACACTAACCCATTTTTAAAATTGGGTATCGGTAAAGCGCGCTACGGATTGATGCTGGGCGAAGATGGCATGTTGATGGATGACGGTGTTGTACTAAGATTGGCCGAAGACCATTTTTATGTGCATACAACCACAGGTGGTGCTGCTAGCGTATTTAATTGGATGGAGCGTTGGGCGCAAACCGAGTGGCCAGAGATGGAGGTATTTTTCACGTCTGTCACCGACCATTTTGCAACCACGGCGGTTGTCGGTCCCAATAGCCGTAACGTACTAGAAAGTCTCTGCGATGATATTGATTTTTCTAATGAAGCATTTGAATTTATGAGCTTTAGGGAAGGCACTATTGACGGTATCCCAGTTCGGGTTTGTCGAATTTCGTTTTCTGGCGAATTGGCCTTTGAGGTCAATGTTAACGCCAATTATGGGCGTCATATTTGGGAAGCGATTTATGCAGCGGGTCAGCCGTTTAACATCACGCCTTATGGCACAGAGACCATGCACGTGTTACGCGCGGAAAAAGGCTATATCATTGTGGGGCAAGATACCGATGGCTCAGTGAGTCCACACGACTTAGGTATGGCGTGGGCGATTGGTAAAAACAAAGCCTTTATTGGCGATCGCTCTTTGCATCGTGAGGATATGGTGCGTGATAACCGCAAGCAGCTTATCGGCTTAGAAACCGCTGATCCGAAACAGGTATTGCCTGAAGGCGCGCAACTTATCAACACGCGGGAATATGAAATCCCTGCCGATATGCAAGGACATGTGACATCAAGTTACTACAGTCACAGTTTAAATAAATCGATTGCATTGGCACTGGTAAAAGGTGGATTGAGTCGAATCGGTGAGACGTTGTACTCGCCACGCCCAGAAGGCGGCATCGTTGAAGCTAAAATTGTATCGCCCGTTTTTTATGATGAGGCAGGAGAAAAACGTGATGGTTAATTTATTGGATAAAGCAATTTCTGCAATGCGCCCTGTGTTAACGCCTTATCAAGGTAAAGCCACAACAGGAAATGCCGCAGAAAATACCGCAGAAAACACAGCGGTTATTTTGACGGAATTGGCCTGTTTGGACTATTTAAATGTTAGGATTCGAGCAACAGATGAGCAAGCTCGTCACCAAGCCGCTAAAGTGTTGGGCGCTGAATTGCCCAGCATTTCGCAATTTTGCTCAAACTCAGGCAACACACTGTTAGGGATTGGTCCTAGCGAATGGCTTGTTGTGTTACCTAGCGGCGAGGCGGCCAAGGTGCAAAACGAATTGGTGGCCGCCTTGGGCGATGCACATCATTTGGTGGTCGATGTCACAGGCGGGACAACGCAATTACGTGTGACAGGCGAAAAAGCCCGTGCAGTCCTCGAAAAAGGCGCTTATGTCGATTTGCACCCGCGTATTTTTAAATCAGGGCAGCATTATGCGACCGTTTTGTCAGGCGCACCCACTGTAATTATGTGTTATGGCGACAATGACTATGCGTTGCTTGTGCGCCGTAGTTTTTCTGATCATGTCGCGCGATGGGCGATTGATGCCGCGTCAGAGTATGGATTTACGGTAACAGCGCCTGCCCTGAAGTCCACGGCAGAGTAGATGCGGCGTTAAGGGTTGGGGGGCAGTCATATTCGATGCCATGCTGGGCGTAGCAGATGAAACTAAGTAAAACGGATGTCGTGTGGCCAGATTGGCCAGCGCCAACACAAGTCGTTGCGTTTAGCACCACGCGGCTGGGCGGTGTCAGTACAGGTGATTACCAGCAACTGAATTTGGGGTTACACGTCGGCGATAATCAGGCGCATGTGGCGACCAATCGCGCACGGTTACAACACTTTGTTGGTGAAGATACGCCGTTAGTGTGGCTTCATCAAGTGCATGGCGATGCCATTGCAGATGCGGCAACGAATGTGGGAATGGGTTCGGGAATGGGTTCAGTCACGGACTCAGAGATGGGTGCAGCAGCAACGGATAGGATTGAAGCCGATGCTTGTGTTTGTGCGCAACCCAATCTCGCCTGTGTCGTGATGACCGCGGATTGTTTGCCCGTGTTGCTATGTAATGCCAAAGGCACTCAAGTTGCCGCGCTGCATTGTGGTTGGCGTGGATTATATCAAGGATTGATTGGCAAAACGCGACGCAATTATTTTAGTGACGAACCGGTTATCGCCTGGCTGGGGCCTGCTATTGGGCCGCAAAGCTACGAAGTCGATGATGCGTTTTATCAGCGCTTTGTGGCGTTAGATGCTGGGTATGCCAGTGCGTTTTATGCCAATCGTTCTGGGCATTATTGGTGTGATTTGTATGCCATTGCGCGCTATCAATTACACGCACAAGGCATTGCGTCTGTCTATGGCGGTGGGTTTGATACGTTGTCTGATTCGCGGTTTTTTTCGTATCGCCAGCAGACGAATGCAGAAAAGACACGAGGCGAGACAGGAGGGGATACGGGGCGCACAGAAACGGGGCGAATGGCAACGGTTATCTTTATTCAAAACGAAGGGCTAGGAAAGGCTAGGAAGGGCTAGGAAGGGCTAGGAAGAATTAAATAAACTCACTTAGATTCGGGCAATCAGTGTTAATTAACGAATGGTGCTAATTAACGAATGCCCGTCGTTGGTTTAGATGTAGTCGCTAAAATTTCAGTGGGTTAAGTTTTGGTGGCCTAGATTTTAGTAAGTTAAATCTCAGTAAGTTAAATCTCAGCAGGTTGGGCTGAAACCATAATCGTTTCGCGGTAGTGTTTTAACTCATCAATCGAATCATAAACATCGTCTAGGGCGAGGTGGTTGCTGTTTTTTTGGTAACTTTTTGCTGCGTTAGGATACCAACGGCGCGCGAGTTCTTTGAGTGTGCTAACGTCTAGATTGCGATAATGAAACCACGCTTCTAATTCGGGCATTTGGCGCGCGAGAAACCGTCTGTCTTGGCAAATGCTGTTGCCTGCCATCGGCGATGCGCCTTTGGGAACGTACTGACTAATGAATGCCAGCGTTTCTAGCTCTGCCTCACGTAGGGTTGCGGTTGCATTTTGTACGCGAGTATAAAGCCCTGACTGGCGGTGCTGACGTTGATTCCAGTCATCCATTTGCGCCAGCACGTCTTGAGGCTGGTGGATCGCGATTACTGGGCCTTCGGCGAGCACCTGTAAATGTGAATCGGTAATAACCGTTGCAATCTCGATAATCTCATCGGTTTTTTGACAGAGCCCTGTCATTTCTAAGTCAATCCAGATTAGGTTGTTGCGAGATTTATTGTTATCGGTCATGTAAAATTCCTTTGGGTGCTTTTTAGGTGGCTTAGCGATTGTTCCAATCAATGTGCTTGTTTGTTAGGTAAGAATGGCATATCGCTTGTTGTAATGCTGAGGCTAGTGGTTATTTATTGTTTCGTGTCGGTATTGTGTCGGGCGGTGGCTTGAAAAGTGGCTTTAAAGGTGGCTTGAAAGGCGTGTAGTGCGGCTAAAAAGTCGTTGTACTGTGTCTTATCGGTTATTGTACCATCGACGAAAGCCTCGTGAAAACGGGGCAACGAAAATTGGCTAATAATATTTGCGCCCATGCGAGGGAATCCTGCCTGAGCAATTTGCATGACAGAAGCCCCGCCAAATTGTCCAGGTGAGGTACTCAGTAATAGCATGGGTTTGTCGCCAAACATTTTGCGCTCCAGCCGCGATGTCCAGTCGTAGAGGTTTTTAAAAGCAGCCGCAAAGTTGCCATTGTGTTCGGCTAACGAAATGATAAAGCCATCGGCGGCTTGGAGTTCTGTGAGAAAGGCTTCGGCAGATTCGGCTTTGCCGATGGCCTTTTCCATATCTTCGCTAAATAGTGGACAAAGATAGTCATTGAGGTCTAAAACTTTTGCACTAACAGCTTTTTCGCTAACAGACGTAAGTTGGTTGGCAGCAAAAGTCACAAGCTGTTTGTTAATGGAGGTCGTGCTGGTGCTCGCAGCAAAGGCGACAACGGTTGTCGTTGTTTCCGTTGTCGTTGTTTCCGTTGTCGTTGTTTCCGTTGTCGTTACCGATGTCATGGATGCTCAGGGGTTGCTAAAATTGGGCACCATTATATCACGTGCCCTCAGTTAGACAATGCGCGTTCGCCGTGGCGTATTGATACGGTATTGATAACGTATTGATGCGGTGTTGATGGTGTTATTGGCGCAAAATGACGGGTGTGTTTTTTGTCAAATCGACAATTTGGCTAGGTTTGGCGTGACCGCCTAGCGGCGCATCGATAAAATATTCAACCCACTGCGCAAAAACTTGCTTGGCTTCGTTAAGGTTAGCCACAGGTGGCTTGCCACTGATATTAGCGCTGGTCGAGATGAGCGGTGCGTTGAGCGCGTCGCATAAGGCCACGATAATTGGGTGCTCACTGATGCGGATGGCAATCGTCTCATGGTTGCCAGTTACTAATGCAGGGCAGTTGCTAGATTTGGGCAGTAAACAGGTGACAAATCCTGGCCAAAGGTCGTCTAGTTGGCTGCGTTGTACCGCATTAATCGTGATATAGGGTTCGATTTGTGAGAATTGACTGGCGACCAAAATAAGCCCTTTGTCGGCGGGTCGGGATTTGGCTTGTAGGAGTTTTTGAATGGCGCTGGGTGATTGGGGGTCGCAGCCTAATCCCCATACACCCTCAGTGGGATAGCAAATAACGCCAGCTTGCCTGATAATAGTAACGGCGTCGTTTATCTGTGTCGCTATCTGTGTCGCTATTTGTGTCGAGGTTTGATTTGTTGTTTGTTTGTCTTTTTGATTAGGCGAGCTTGTCATGGTGTGATTGGGTGTGGTGTAATTGGTTGTGGTGGTTATTGATCTAGCTTTTTGGCTGATTTTTTTCCTTTTTTGCCTTTTTTTGTTCAGCGTGCTGGGCTTTTAGGGCTTTTTTGTCGCCTCTGATATGGCTGGGTTTGCGTGGGTAAAATGCTGATTCGCCAGTAGGTCGTGTTTTAAAACGGCGGTGTACCCAGTAATATTGGGCCTCAAAGCCAGTCAGTAAGGTTTCAATCGCTTGGTTCATGGCGTTGGCGGCGACAGCCTCATCAATGAGTTTGTCAGTAGGGATTTCTGGCAAAAAACGGATTTCATATTGACCAGTTTGCGCGTTACGAAAACCAGCGACAGGGATGACGGCGGCGTTGGTTTTGCGTGCGATTTTGGCATATAACGGCAGTGTGTAAGCATCGACCCCAAAAAACGGCGCAAACACGGCGGGTGCGCGACTGCCAAAGTCTTGGTCGGCTGCGTACCAGACGCATTGGCCTGCTTGTAGCTGGGTGATTAATGCGCGCATATTGCTTTGTTCAATCGCGCCTTGGCTATGTAATATTCGCCGCCGTGAAACGATGTAATCCAGCACGGGATTTTTCATCTTGCGGTACATAAAATACGTGGGGAATTTTAGCGTGACCATAGGCGCACCAAAATCAATATGGGTGGTATGCATGCCGAGTAGTAACACGCCTCGGTTTTCTTTGAGCGCATTGCTGACATGATAATCATCGACAAAATGAATCTTATGGGCAAAGCGCTCAGCAGGCAAAAACCAGCCCATCGCCATTTCAAATATACCTTTGCCTAGGGCATCTACATGCTGATTGAATAAATCAGTGGTATTGAGTGACGATTGTGAAAAACAGTGTTCAAGATTGGTTTTGACGACCAGCATACGATAGGGCATGGTGATTTTCATTAGGCGACCGAGCCCGCTGCCTATGGCCATTAAACCGTGATAGGGTAATACACGGACCAGTAACCATAAAATACCAACCGCTAACCAACTACCCCAATGTTTTGGGTGCAGGAGTTTGCGGTCAAATGGCGGGGTATTCTCTGGCATAGGTATTTGGGTAGTTGGTCGGTGGTTGGTCGGTGGTTGGTCGGTGGTTAGTTGGTCTTTTAGGTCATGATTGTTTTGCGTTTTTTTGGTTATTTTTTGATGCAAATGCGTCGTGTTAGCGTGTGCCATCTTACCGTAATAATGTCAATTGATAAAGTGCTTGGTTGCGGGTTGAACTATTCAACAAAAAACAGAGTCCTTTTAACGTGTAAAGCGATTCAAACTACAAAGCCAGATCAACCTTGGGATTTGCATGAACCTTCATTGCAGTATGCTCTCAAAAAAACACTGTAAACAGCCCGATAAAATTCTATAAGTTAGGCGGGATCTGGCATTGGCGACGTTAAAACATTATAAACAATTCACCTAAAAACAGCCGACAAAATGCGTTGAACGCGCTATAATTGACCATAGTTGAAATTAAAACAACAAAGCAGCGGGCTGGGGTGCAAGATGACAAGTGATAGCGAGAAAATGACTGAGGTATTGCCAAGCGATAACTTGCAAGCAACAGGGGATACAGCAGAGGATGCAGAAGTGGGCGCAGTAGCGGGGGCAGTGGGCGATTTTCATCAGGGAAGCGCACGAGATAGCGAGCGAAATAGCGAGCAAAATGCGGACACTCCAGATATTGCCGACATCGCCGATATAGTCGTTATTGGTGCAGGGCCTGCTGGATTGAGTTTTTGCAAGTCGTTGGCCGACAGTGGGTTATCCATTACGTTGGTCGAGCAACATGACCAAGAGACGCTAGCCAACCCACCACCCGATGGGCGCGAGATTGCCTTGACACACGTCTCTCAGCAAACGCTACAAGCATTAGGGGCGTGGGATTATCTACCCGCCGCGGATAAATACTACCTACGCCAAGCCAAAGTCATTGACGGCGATTCGCCTTATACGTTGCATTTTCCAACACCAGACAAGGCATTGGGGCAAGCCACAGACACGTTGGGTTATTTAATCTCTAATCACAATATACGCCGCGCGCTTTATGCGCAGTGTAAAAATCAACCCAATCTCACGTTTAAAACGGCCACGCGTGTTCATTCGGTTACAAGTAATCGTGAGATGGCGACCGTGACGCTAGCCAACGGCGATACGGTTCGTGCGCGATTGGTGGTTGCCGCCGATAGTCGATTTTCGGCAAGCCGTCGACAGATGGGGATTAGCACCCAAATGCAGGATTTTGGTCGCACGGTGGTTGTTTTTCGTATGCAGCATACCCTGAGTAATGAAAGCACCGCGACCGAATGCTTTTATTACGGACAGACGCTGGCGATTTTACCCCTGACTGAAAAGCTCTCCTCGATTGTGATTACCATTGATAGTGCTAGCGCGCATGAGATACTGGATGTGTCGCCCGACGCGTTACGGCGATTAGTGATTAAGCAATTGGATGCAAAGCTGGGCGATATGCATTTGATTGGTGAGCGCCATAGTTATCCGCTGGTTGGCGTGCATGCCAATCGATTTTATAGCCAGCGGTATGCGTTAATCGGTGACGCGGCGGTGGGAATGCATCCCGTGACGGCGCATGGATTTAATTTAGGACTGCAAAGCCAATCTCTGTTAGCTGAATTGATTTTGGCTGCCAATCGCGACGGCAAAGATATTGCAAACCCTGAATTATTGCGCGAGTATGATCGCAAGCATCGCCGTCATACACTGCCGCTTTATTTGGCAACCAATGTTATTGTGAAATTATTCACCACTGAGACCCCGCCTGCAAAAATCGTGCGTAAATTCGCGATTCGCGCAGGTAATGTATTGTTGCCGTTTAAAAAAATAGTCAGCAAGCAATTGACTGGGTAGTGGGTAAAGTGAGTGCGTAAAGTGAGTGCGTATAGACGATGCCTTGTGTTAGCGTCTCTTGGATACCGAACAATCACCCCCAATGAATACACTAACCTATGCCGTGTTAAACCACCAATGCGTACCCTTGGCTAATTCACCTCGGTCAAGCTTCTGTCAAATTTGCTAGATATTCGTCTCCTGTAATAAGGGGAATAAGTCTAGTCAATACGCTTTCAAAGACGCCGGGTTCCGCTTTGGCGATAAATTTAATTTTTCTATGTCGGTAGTCCAATGTCTGGATTAAATTGCTGGCAACAACCGATGGTTGATCTAAACCAGTAATCAATACTTCGGTTTGAGTATGTCGAATGCTAGTGCTAATTGGGCAACAGATAAGCAAGCCACAAGCTTTGCTATATGCTTTGCTAGACAATATAAGTGCTGGACGATATTTACCAATCTCTTTACCTTTAGTCGGTTCAAAATCAAGCCAGACAATATCGTTTCTATCGGGCAAGTATGTCATTCATCAATCTCTTTGCCTGCGGGATTGGTCAGTAAATCAGCATGAGAGTTATCGACTGTTATGCCTTTGATTAAGTCAGCTTCTTTAAATGGCCATTTATTTTTTCTATTAACAGCACTAACTGTTAATACGTGATTCTCTTCATCTAATGACAATGTGACCTCACAGCCATAATTAATTCCCAGCCCTTTGGCGATTTCCTGATTAATTCTTAGACCCAGTCCGTTGCCCCACTTGGTTATTTTGCCTGTGATTTGCATTTCTATTACTCAATAGTCACTAATAAATATAGTATACACATGTATATACTATATAGCAAATATTGGCGCCTGATCTCCCCTTTATCAAGTAACTTACCCCATCAGATTATTGCCAACCCAACCGCCATTTTTGGCGATAGCTGGCAAACAGTTGGTGATTGCTGATGATTACTGATGATTGCTGATGTCGGCTGATGTCGGCTGATGTCGGCTGGTAGCCCTATTTTTTGTTGAATCTCGGCAAGCCCCAATTATGATAAACCGCCGTCATTCTGATGCCAAAAATGGTAGATAACGTGATGGGATAAGCGATTTCACGGGCGATATTGAGATGAAGTAGGATGAGCAAGATGCCCGCACCAATTAAACTGGCGGTGATGTAGATTTCTTTGTGTAAAACCAGCGGTATTTCATTGCAGATAATATCACGCATGATGCCGCCAAAAGATGCGGTGGTAACGCCCATAATGACCGCAATAAATGGGGTGAATTGATTGAGCAAAGCGACTTCTACGCCAATCACCGTAAATGCCGACAAACCAATAGCGTCAAATACACGCAACGGTCGCTCAATTTTGATGATTTGGCGATAAAAAATCAGTGTGAGTAGCGCGCAGACGAAAATAACAATCAGGTAAGTGGGGTTAACCAGCCAAAAAATGGGGTGGTTATTGAGGAGTAAATCTCTGACTGTGCCACCACCGACAGAGGCAACTGTGGCGATAAGTAGCACCCCAAAAACATCCAGGCCTTTGCGAATCGCCAAAATTGAACCCGCTGTGGCGCAAGCGGCAATCCCGATTAAATCGAGTGAGGTAATAAGGGTTTCGATAGTCATGAGGTTATTGTGATAATTTTTTTAGCGATTGCAACAGTTGTAATGCTTGCAACGGGGTGGTGTTTTCGATTTCGATGCCATCAAGCGTGTTTTTTATCGCTTCATATTCAGGGGGTAAATTGACATTAAAAAGTGTCATTTGTGCGCTGGGTGTTTGCTTGGGTGTTTTTTTGCGTGGTTGTCCGTGCGGTTGTCCGGGTGGGTTGGATTGGCTGTCACTGGTGTTGTTTTTGTCGCTTTGGCTAAATTGGGCGAGCAATTGCTGCGCTTCGTCGATGACAGCGGGCGCGACACCTGCGATTTTGGCCACATGTAGCCCGTAACTCTTACTCGCGGCGCCAGGCTTGACGTGGTGTAGGAAAACGATATCCCCGCCACTGTCAACGGCATCCAAATGCAGATTAAATAGCGTAGGGTGCGTCTCGGTGAGCGCGGTCATTTCGAAATAATGCGTGGCAAATAGGGTGAGGGATTGGTTGTGCGTCGCTAAATACTTGGCGCTGGCCATCGCAAGCGATAGTCCGTCATAGGTTGAAGTGCCGCGTCCTACTTCGTCCATCAACACCAGCGAGTGAGGTGTTGCATGGTTTAGGATGGTTGCGGTTTCGGTCATTTCAACCATAAACGTGGATTTGCCAGCGCTAACGTCATCGCTGGCGCCAATACGGGTGAAAATACGATCGATATGACCAATATCGGCCGTATCGGCGGGGACAAAGCTACCGATGCGTGCCATGAGGCAAATTAAGGCCGTTTGCCGCATATACGTTGATTTACCGCCCATGTTTGGCCCTGTGATAATCGCCAAGCTTTGCTGACCATCCAAATGGGTATCGTTGGGGATAAATGGTGTGGTTGTATAGGCCTCGACAACAGGATGCCGCCCATTTTTGATATGGATGCCCGTGTTATCGCTTAATTGAGGGCGGCGATAGGCTAGCGTCTGGGCGCGTTCTGCTAAATTGCTGAGGGAATCAATGCTGGCGATGGCGTTGGCAAGCGCTCTGAGTCCTTGGGTTTGTTGTTGCAAATCCATGACGAGGCGTTCGTATAAGGTTTTTTCTAACGAGATGGCCTTGTCTGCAGCGGATAATACGTTGTCCTCGAAACTTTTTAGCGTCTCGGTAATGTAGCGTTCTGCATTTTTTAGCGTTTGTCGGCGCGTGTATTCGGCAGGGATTTCAGTGCCACTGGCTTTGCTGATTTCGATGTAATAACCGTGCACGCGGTTGTAGCCGACTTTTAGATTGGGGTTACCAGTGCGGGTTTTTTCTTGGGTCTCATAGTCTAATAAAAACTGGTTGGCGGTCGAAGACAAGGTGCGTAATTCGTCCAAGGTGGCATCGTAGCCTGTGTTAATCACACCGCCTTCGCGGGTGTGTGGCGCAGGCTCTGGGTAAATCGCGCGCGCAAGGAGGGCTGCCATGTCATCGAATGCGCCTAGTTGTTGCTTTGCTGCATTCATCAGCGTGCTGTTTGCCGACGTGAGGGTTTGCGTTAATTCGGGTAGTTGTTGTAGGCTGTCCCGTAGCGACGCTAAATCTTTGGGGCGAACAGTGCCTAGCCCGATACGCGCGGCAATGCGTTCGATATCGGCGATGCCTTTTAATTGTTGTTTTAGCTGGTCGTTATCAATGGCGGTTTGCAGTATATCGATGCTGTCATAGCGCTGGTTTAATTGCGTATTGCTAATCAGTGGCTGCGAAATCCAGCGGTTAAGCAAACGGCTGCCCATTGCGGTTGCGCATTTGTCCAAGACACCCAATAATGAAAAAGCTTTGTTACCTGCGTGATTGTGGGTGAGCTCCAAATTTCGCCGTGTAATAGCGTCTAACACCACATAATCACGGTGGGGCGTTTTTTTGGGTAAATCGAGTTGGGGTTTGGTTTGACGGTGGGTGTTTTGTAGGTAGTAAACCAATACACCCGTGGCAACGGTCTCATGGTCGCTGAGCTCTAGTTGTTCTAGGTGGCGCAGTTGATAAAAGTCGCATAATTGTTGTGTTGCTGTTGTGCGATTAAAGTGCCATTCGGGGAGTTTGGTCGTTTGGTAGCTAGCAAAACTCGTCGCCCATTCTGTTTCGCAATAAAGTAATTCAGCGGGCGTGATTCTGGCGAGTTCGTTTTCTAATTCGGCAATGTCGTTTAGCGTAATCACGTGGCAGGAAGCGGCGCCAAGTTCGGTGTATGCAATAACAGGCTGGTGGAGGTTAAACACACACGCCAACACATTGTCGCGGGTAGCATCTAGCAAGTTTTCATCGCTAATGGTGCCAGGCGTAATAATACGGGTTACTTTGCGTTCGACAGGGCCTTTGCTGGTATTTGGATCGCCGACTTGTTCGCAAATGGCGACCGATTGGCCTTTGCCAATGAGTTTGGCAAGGTATTGATCGACGCTGTGAAAGGGTACGCCTGCCATCGGGATGCGTTCACCCGCGCTTTTTCCACGATAGGTTAGGCTAATACCCAGCAATTCGTGGCCGCGAATGGCATCATCAAAGAACATCTCATAAAAGTCACCCATTCGATAAAAGACAAGCATGTCATCAAATTCGGCCTTGATACGCAAGTATTGCTGCATCATGGGTGTATGCTCGTGATGGTTGGTAGGGGGTTGTTTTGCGTTCATTGTCGGTTGTTGTGTAACCATCGGTTGGTGAAAAGCGTATAGACTAGCAAATTTATGCAGTATTTTCTTCTATTTTTCGTTAAAATATCCCAATGAGAGACGATGAAGACGCGGTTAAACCAGTCATACCTGAACGCGACCGTGAATACCGCATTACCCTACTGATGTTGATGGCGTTAATTTTATTACCTGCCTCTATTGCTAGCTATACGATTGCGCTGATTGCTATTATTAAAAGCACTTATTCAGTCACAGCAACGGATTATCTATTGCCCGCGCCACTCACAGGGATTTTAGTTGCGTTGTGCATCACAGGCTACCTCGCAGTGCATTGGGTCGTGATGATCAAGTTTTATCGTGCGATTGAGCGCCAAATCATCGGTTGGATGAATTTTTTTCGGGTTTATGGGTTGTTGGTAATCAATCTATCGGTCTTGGTGTTTACGGTGCTGTTTGACTTGTATCAACTGCCGATTTATATGGTACCGATTATGCTGCTGGGGATTAATGGCTATTTGGTCTATTTACGCTATCGCTTACTGACGGGTTTTCCGTTAGAATAGCCGCCTATGAATCAGTCTATAAATCAGTCTATGAATCAGCCGATGAATCCAATAAAAAAGCCTGCGCCTGTAAAAGCGGAGCCTGTGAAAACAGTGACCATTTTAGGCGCAACGGGATCGATTGGTACGCAAGCACTGGATGTGATTGCAAAGCATCCCGATAATTTCACGGTGTTTGCGCTTACGGCGGGGAATAATACGGCGTTATTGTTGCAGCAGTGCATTGCATTTATGCCACAATATGCGGTGGTCAGTGAGACGGCTGATGTGAAATCGCTAGTGGCGCAATTTGCCGCACACCATTTGCCCACCCAATTATTAGTCGGTGCTGAGGCGTTATGTGAAGTCGCTGCTGCGAGCGAGGTGACGCATGTTGTTGCGGGGATTGTTGGCGGTGCGGGGTTGCCGTCTATTCATGTGGCGGTCAAGGCTGGCAAGGTGGTTTTGCTGGCTAACAAGGAATCACTGGTCATGACAGGGGAAATACTACTTGCCGAGGCGGACAAAAACCACGCGACCATTTTGCCCTTAGACAGCGAGCATAATGCGCTTTTTCAGTGTTTGCCCATCGCACAAGGCTTGCGCCGAGAAACCTTATCACAAGCAGGTGTTGCCAAGCTAGTACTAACCGGTTCTGGCGGTCCGTTTCGTGAGTTACCGCTAGATGCACTGGCGCATCAGCTGCCTGAAGCAGCTTGCAAACACCCCAATTGGTCTATGGGACGAAAAGTCTCGGTCGATTCAGCGACGATGATGAACAAAGGGCTAGAGTATATTGAAGCCAAACTCTTATTTTCGGCGGCAGATAGTCAGCTGGATGTGATTATTCATCCGCAGTCGATTGTGCATTCGTTGGTACAGTACAAAGACGGCACGTCACTTGCCCAGCTAGGCTACAGTGATATGCGCGTACCGATTGCGCATGCCTTGGCTTATCCTGCACGTCTCGAATCAGGCGTGGCGTCGATTGATTTAACCCAATGTCAGTTAACGTTTGAGCCGGTTGATTACCAGCGATATCCCTGTTTACAGTTAGCCATCGAAGTCGCTAACGAAGCCGCGCTCACGACGATACTCACGGCGGCTAATGAAGTCGTCGTCGAGGCGTACCTCAATCATCAAGTGGATTTTGGTGATATTCATGTCGTTGTGAAACAAACGTTAGATACTTGCGATACACTGACGATTGATGGTATTGATGCTGTGTTAGCGCAAGATCAGTTGGCGCGTCAGCAAGCCAACCGACTAATCAAACAAAAACTAAATTAATTAAAAAACAGGTTGATATGATTGAATGGATAAACACGCTGCCTAATCCTTTGGTGGCCATTGTTGGCTTTATTGTGACCATTTTGTTTTTGGTGAGCATCCATGAGTACGGGCATTTTTGGATGGCACGGCGATTTGGTGTGCGTATCGAGAAATTTTCAATCGGCTTTGGTAAACCGATTATTAGTTGGCGTGGAAAACGCGACAATACCGAATATTGCTTGGCATGGATACCGCTGGGTGGTTATGTCAAGATGTACGGCGAAAACGTCAGCGAATTAGAAAAACTGGGTGAAGACAGCCATACCCCTCATCAGGGGAATGATAGTATTGACGCTAGCGACTATAGTGATTATAGCGATATTGCTTGTGATGTGTCGCAGACAGCGCAGTCAACACAGGCAGCGCAGGCAGCGGGGGGCAGTTTTTCTGCATTGCCGCCGTACAAGCGTTTGCTGATTGCGCTGGCAGGTCCTGCCGTGAATTTGGTATTTGCGGTGTTTGCCATTTGGCTGCTGTTTGTCATTGGTGTGGCGGGAGATAAGCCACAAATAGGAGAAATCCAGCCCAATTCAGTGATGGCCAATACACCGATTGCTGCCGGCGATAATATTGTCGCTATTGACGGCAAAACCATTGTCACCGTGGGCGATGCCAATATCTATTTGGTAAAAGGTCTAGGCAATGCGGTGGTGGATATTGTCGTTGAGGATACCAGTGGTCGGGTGAAGCAAGCGGCCATTAATATGGCAGAATTACCTAAGGGTAGCGAACAACAGATTACTCAGGCGCTAGGGTTTAATTGGGCAGTCGTTGATGCAATTAAAAATGCGCCCATTATCATCGGGGTGGTGCAGGAAAACTCGGCGGCAAGCCACGCGGGTTTGGTGGTAAACGATGAAATTGTCGCCGTCAATGGGCAACCCATCAGCCAATGGACGCAGTTTGTCGATGTTGTCAAAAGTCACCCAAATAGCGCGTTGGCACTCAGTATTATTCGAAAGGACGAAGAAAAAAACCTGACACTAACGCCACAAACACACCCAGAAAATAGCAACTGGGGCTATGCAGGCGTCAGCCCTGCTTTTGATGAATCGGCTTATGAAAAATACCAAGTCGTTAAGCAATACGGGGCGTTAGCCGCGATACCCCAAGCCGTGCGTTATAACTATGATCAAGCCGCATTGCTGCTGAAAACGTTGGGTCGCATGATCACTGGCAAGGCCTCTATCGAAAATATGGGTGGACCAATTACAATTGCAGATTTTTCAGGCAAAACGATTAAATTAGGCTACGAAGTGTATTTTAATTTTTTAGCGGCGATTAGCTTGACATTGGCGGTGATGAATTTATTACCAATACCCGTCTTAGACGGTGGGCATATCGTGATGTGCTTGGTTGAAATGGTCAAAGGCAAACCGTTGTCAGAGAAAACGGTCGGCGTTTTGATGCGCATAGGGCTTGCGGTGCTATTGAGTTTTATGCTGTTGGTCATTAGCGTGGATTTGTGGCGGTATTTAATTGCTTGAATTTCTTTTGTAGGTCAGCAGGTTTAAAAGCCACTAAAGAAAGCGCCAAAATAAGCACCAAAATGTAACTGGCATGATACATGTTGTTTATATGGGTTGTTATAATTCTCCCCACGTTTAAATTAATTCGTCAATTTTTAGGAGTTTGACCATGAAAAAAATACTATTAGCCGCCGTCGCCGTCGGGGTGACACTTAATATTCACGCTGCAGAGCTGAGCACTGATGACCAAAAAATTTCTTATGCGGTAGGGACGCAAATTGGTGAAACGCTGAAAAATAGCGTTAATGGACCAATAGAGTTAAACCAAGACGCATTGTTTGCGGCAATTTCTGATGCGTTGGCAGGCGAGACGCCTAAGCTTTCAGCCGAGGAGATGAATCAAGTCATGCAAACGTTCTCTCAAAAAGCCATTGAACACCAAAAAACGCAAGCCGCAGAAGCAGCAGCTAAAAACAAAGCAGAAGCCGACGCATTACTCGCTGAAAACCAAGCCAAAGACGGCGTTGTTGTGACTGATTCTGGGCTACAATACCTTGTCGTTAGTGAAGGTAATGGCGACAAGCCAACCGCAGAAGATACGGTTCGCGTTCATTACAAAGGGACATTTGCCGATGGGACTGAATTCGACAGTTCGTATAGTCGAGGCGAGCCAGCTGAATTTCCTGTCAATGCGGTTATTCCAGGCTGGGTAGAGGCACTGCAATTGATGTCAGAAGGCGGTAAATTTGAGTTGGTTATTCCGCCTGAGTTGGCCTATGGCGATCAAGGTCCTGCGAATATCGGACCTAGCCGTGCGTTAAAATTTGAAGTTGAGCTGATTGAAATTGTCAAACCAGACAATGCAGCAGCCGAAGCAGCCGAAGCAGCCAAAGCAGTTACAGAAGCTGCTGTAGAAACTGCTACAGATGCTGCTAAGGGTGCAGCAGATGCCACAGCCGAAGCGGCCAAAGACGCAATGGACGCGACCAAAGAGGCAGTAAAAGAAGCAGCGAAATAAACAGCGAAATAAACAGCGAAATAAGCAGCAATCACGCTTTTACCGACAATTAGCGTAATAAAAGCCCCTGATGCTTAGGCATTGGGGGCTTTTATTTTGTGCCAATGTTAGGTCGGTGGTTTAACTTGCTTGTCTTTGTTACTGGGTTAGGTAAAATAAGGGTTGTGCTGAAATAATTTGTGCCGATGTGCCTGAGTCAATTTGTTTGGATTAACTTGTTTGGATTAACTTGTTTGAGCCGATTTATACAATGGTTGATGGCCCAAGGGGTTTATATCTAAAGGGGTTGATGGCTAAAGGGTTAACGGTCAGTTGAGAGAGGAGAAATAGAATGAATGATTTTCGTGTGATGTGTCGCCGTTTCAGTCGCGCAGGTCTTGTGTTTTTTATGCTGTTGTCAGGTTGTGTCTCGACAGATGATGCAAGCACCAACGCTAAAAACACAGCAGAAACTGGGGCGGCGGAAAAAGCAGCGGGGAATGCAGCGGGTAATTCAGGGGTCGATGGAACGTATTATGCACGGCTACCCTGTGCAGATTGTCCAGGTGTCCGCGTTGACTTAGTCTTGTCAGGTGACGGTTTTTATGAAGCGATGTTAGCGACAGTAGGCGCTGAAGACGAAGCTGTTTTTCAGTCTGGGCAATGGGTGCAAGCAGATAATCGCGTACAACTGATGCCATCGAACAGTGAGTCAGCTGGCGAAAATGCGGGAGAAAACACAGAAAAATCACCCAATTCACCTGACTCACCTAACGCTGGGATGAGTGCATTGAGCACGACTTCACAGTTTCAAATAGACAATAACGGCTTGATATTACTCAACGCGGCGGGTCAACCTTATGATGGTGATGCGGCGAATGCATATCGATTTGAAAGAAAATAAACATAATCATATTAAGGTCGTTAGGGGTTGAAATCGGACGCCTAATTGACCTAACTGATTATTAAACAAAAACTAAACAACTAAACAACTAACTAAATAAATAAGAGGTTTTATGTTTGAGCAATTGTCCGCAGTTCCAGGCGATCCTATCCTACAATTGATTGAGATGTATCGACAAGATACCAACCCACAAAAGATTGATGTCGGTGTCGGTGTGTTTAAAAATGCAGAGGGCGAAACGCCGGTTATGCGTGCCGTCTCTATTGCCGAACAACAATTGCACGATACCCAGGCGACCAAAGCCTACGTGGGTATTGCGGGTGATGCTGATTTCAATGCCGCAATGCGAGCGTTGGTTTTCGCTGATAGCGTTGATTATGCGCGCGTTCAGGCGTTGCAAACGCCAGGTGGCAGCGGTGCATTGCGGGTTTGTGCAGAGATGTTGTACGAGGTAATGCCAGATAGCACGGTGTGGATGAGTGATCCAACATGGGGGAATCATCGTCCAATTTTTGAAGCAGCAGGGTTTACCGTCAAGCATTACCCCTATTTTGATCCGGCTACGCGCATGGTCGATGAAGCGCGTATGCTGGCAGCATTAAACGAGCTAGGTCAAGGCGATATTGTTTTATTGCATGGCTGCTGTCATAACCCAACAGGCTCAGACTTGTCTTTTGCGGCTTGGGATCGCGTGGCAGAGATAGCGAGTCAGCGTGGGTTTTTGCCGTTTATTGATTTGGCGTACCAAGGCTTTGGCGACGGTCTTGATGCTGACCTATACGGGATACGTCAACTAGCCAAGCATGTCGATGATATGATTGTCACGAGTTCGTGCTCTAAAAACTTTGGTTTGTACCGCGATCGCGTTGGTTGCGCATTGGTGTTGGCAAAAAATGCAGCAGCAGCAACGGTTGTCAAAGGACGGCTAGCTATTGCAGCGCGGGTGTCTTATTCGATGCCACCCGATCATGGTGGGGCGATTGTTGGCATGATACTGAATGATGCGACACTGCGTGAACAATGGGAAGATGAATTAACGGAGATGCGCAATCGTATCTTGAGTTTGCGTCAGCAATTGGCCGATAGAATGCGAGACATTACTGGTACGCCCAAATGGGATTTTATCGCTAGGCATCGCGGTATGTTTTCGCTGCTTAGTTTGGATAAATCGCAAACTGATAAATTAATCCATGATTATTCTATTTATATTGTCAATGGCGGACGAATTAATATCGCAGGTCTGCGTGATGAGGCGCAAATTAATCGATTTGCTGATGCGCTAGCAGAGGTAACTAAATGATAAATTTCTATTTAATTAGCGATTTGTTTCTTTGATTAAATAGAAAGCCTCGATAGTCAGCGTGGTGAATTAACGCATGCAATGTAAGGTTACCCACCTGCGTCAATGGGTTCAGCGCTGGCTGTTACGGTTTATTATTTTGGTGTTGGTTATTGCTATAGTGGCAGCACTATTAGATTATCGTGTCACGGTCAGCGCCAAACCAGAACAATACGACAGGGTGCAGGACATTCCCCATCATTCGGTGGGGTTGCTGCTAGGGACGAGCAAATACCTCACGTCAGGCCGCGTCAACGCCTATTACCAACACCGTATCAATGCCACTGTGGCGCTCTATCAGGCGCAAAAAATAGACTACGTGTTGGTGAGCGGCGATAATGGTACGGTTTATTATAACGAACCCGTATCGATTCAGCAGGATTTGATTGCGGCAGGAATCCCTGCGTCGAACATTTATTTGGATTATGCCGGTTTTCGTACCTTAGATTCGGTGGTGCGTAGCCAAAAAGTCTTTGGGCAACAGCAGTTAACGATTATCTCACAGCCCTTTCACTCGGCGCGAGCGCTTTATATTGCCGAACATAACGGCATTGACGCTATTGCTTTTAATGCCAAGGATGTGCCGCTTAAATATGGGTTTAAGGTACAAGTTCGCGAGCGGCTTGCACGGATGAAAATGTTTTGGGACTTGTGGACGGGGCAGTCGCCTAAGTTTTTGGGTGAGCCGATTGAAATCCCCGCCAGTTGAACTGCCAGTCACCCCGCTAGTCACCGCTGCTAGTCGCCCCACTACTAAGTCGTATCGCTACTAGTGGTATCGCTACCAGCGCCATGCTTGGCAGCGATACGGCGAATAGATTGCAGTAATTGATTGCAGCAATCCATTACGCGTGTTTAGTTGACGGTGCTAGCCCAACCAAACACGAGGTTATTGATTTGTCGTTGTTTATTGATGCTGAGGTCTCTAGTAATGATAAGTGGGTTTTTTTCGTAAAAGCTGATCAATGCTAACTCGACCAGCGCCGAACACGATAATAACCAAAATTAATAAACCCCATACCACATGGTCTTCAAACCCTTTGGTGGGGAATACAATACTCGTTGGAATAAATCCCCAGACCGTTGTCATGGCGAATTCGCCCGCAGTCAGGGCTTTGTAAGAAAGCACGGCGACGATGTTAAAAACAAACAGAGCAAACGCCGACCAGCGCGTCAAAATGCCAAAAATAATCAGTAGCGGCAAGACAATTTCAGCGGTAGTGCCTAGCATAGCAGCTAGTTTAGGTGACAATAATGGTACGCTATATTCGTATTCGAATAGAAAAACGGTGGTGCTAAAATCCTGTAATTTTTGTAATCCAGCCCGCAAAAAAACACTGGCAACAAATAATCGGATGATCAGTAACGTAATACATTGAAAAGGTTTGGTTGCCATTTCACCAAAGTTTAAGAGTTTGTTGTAGCCGTTTTGTATGGGGTTCATAAAATGTCACCTAGTCGTTTATTAATAATTAAGTTAAATGATGCGTATTGTATTCGGATATGCCTTATTATACGCATATTGAATAAAAATGGTTTCTAAAGTGCATCGACAAATTATTTTGGCATCGTCATCGCCACGACGAAAAACCCTGTTAGGGCAGTTGGGTTTGGATTTTTCAGTTGTTGTCCCCGAAATCGACGAAAGTTGGGAAGCGCATCTTAACCAATCAAGCAAATTTGGGGAGGCAAATGGTAATGCGATACCCGACGGATTATCTGAAGGCTTGGCTGAAGGCTTGACTGAAGGTTTATCACAGGCAGGGTCTGAAAGACCTGAACGGTTATCTCGGTTTGCCTGCTATGCACAGCGATTAGCGATTGAAAAAGCCCAAACGGGGCTAGCCATGTTGGATGCCGATGTTAGGATGAAGTCGCAGCCGATTGTTATCGGCGCAGATACTTGCGGGGAGATTGATGGTAAACTATTGACCAAACCGTTGCATTATGAGGATGCAAAACGTATGTTAGAGACTTTGTCGGGTGAAACGCATCAGATTCATTCTGCGTATGCATTAGTGACGGCTGATAATAGGTTGTCACGAGTCGTTACTTCGCAGGTGACCATGAAGCCATTGACTAAAGAGGAAATAAAACGCTATTGGTTGACTGGGGAGCCATTGGATAAAGCAGGTGCTTATGCAATTCAAGGACTGGGTGCGCAATTCATTCGGCAGTTGGTTGGTAGCTATTCTGCGGTGATGGGGTTGCCTTTATTTGAGTTGGCACAAGATTTACAAAAACTCGGTATAGCGACATTGCCTATTGCGCCATTACCTATCGTGCCATTACCCCCGGAGGCTTAACCGACATGCTAAGGCAAAAGCAAACTGAGATATTGATCAATGCTGGGTTGCATGAAACGCGGGCAGCACTACTTGAAAATAGTATTTTACAAGAGGTCTATATTGAGCGCCAAGCATCAGCGGGCATTGTAGGGAATATTTATAAAGGCAAAGTGGTTCGCGTTTTGCCTGGTATGGATGCAGCTTTTGTCGATATTGGTCTGGAGAAAAATGCGTTTTTGCATGTCAAAAATATTGTGGCGTCACGTCAAAGCCTAGCGGATAAACAAAGCATCACAGACTTTGTTTATCAAGGCCAGACTTTATTGGTGCAAATACTCAAAGAGCCGCTAGGCAACAAAGGTGCGCGGTTATCGACTGATATTTCAATCCCATCGCGATACGTCGTGTTTTTGCCTAATGCAAGCGATATTGGGGTTTCTACGCGTATCGAAGATGAGTCAACGCGTCAGCATATCAAGGCCTGCATCGAAAAATTTTCAATGGGGTTGCAGGGTGGGTATATTGCACGTACCGCAATTGAAAAAACAGATGCATGGGCATTGCATTCTGATATTCAGTATTTGCATAAAATTTGGCAACAAATCCAAGACAAAGCGCAAAGCGCGCCCGACAGCAGTTTGCTGTATGCGGGATTGCCGATGCATTTACGCGTATTGCGCGATTTGGTCGATGAATCGGTCGTTCGCATCCAGGTCGACTCTGTGGCATGGGTCAATGAAATGAATCAATTTATTCAGGACTTCTTTCCTGATAATTTAGGCTTAGTCAGTTATTACGGCGCTGAACGTCCGATTTTTGATTTATATAGCGTTGAGGATGAAATTGACAAAGCATTACGGCGCAAGGTGACGTTAAAATCGGGTGGGCATCTCATGATAGACCAAACCGAAGCCATGACGACCATTGATGTCAATACGGGTAAATTTGTGGGTGCACAAAACCACGCCGAAACTATCTTTAAAACCAATTTAGAGGCCACCAAAAGTATCGCAAGACAGTTGCGGCTGCGTAATCTAGGCGGTATTATCATCATTGATTTTATTGATATGTTAGATACGGTCCATCAACAGGCGGTCGTTGATTCGTTAGTGGAGGCAATGGATGCAGGGTACAGCCGCTACACGATTGAAGCCATGTCTAGTCTCGGTTTGCTGCAAATGACACGAAAGCGCACCCGCGAGAGCTTGGGGCATATTTTGTGCGAAACGTGCCCAGCTTGTCATGGACGCGGCTATGTCAAAACGATTGAAACCGTTGCTAATGAGGTCATTCGTGAAGTGATTCGTGAATCGGTGCAATTTAAACCCCAGCGGATTAAAATCATTTGTGCGCACGAAATCAATTATTATCTCAGTGAAGAAGCCCCTGATATTTTAGCGGATGTTGAGGAAACATTAAAAATACCGATTACGACGAAAGTGGATGAATATTATGCGCGTGAGCAATACGATATTGCAGTGTATTAGCCAATGGTTAATTCATCAGCGTGTTGATGACGCGCGGATGCCGTGCTGCGTAACCGTCAAGGTTAAGGGACTATATGTGGCGTAAAGTAGGCAAATTCTTTTACCGCTTAGCACGTATTTTACTGTTATTATTTATTGTGCTGGTCACTTTGTTGGCTTTGGTGCTGAAAAATCCTAATTGGGTGATTGATTTTGCACAGGCAGAGCTGGCTAACTATGGCATTGAATTAAAAATCCATGAAGTCAGCGGGGAATTCACGGGGCTAAATTATGCCCTGACAGGGCGTGTCTCTACGACCGATTACCATGGCATTGCGGTTGAATCGGCAGACATCAATATGCAGGTGAATTGGTGGCAGTTTATTCGGTTTGACAAATTGTTGGGTGATATCACGGTAAAACAAGCAGCACTTACCGTTGATCCTGATGCAACGCGAGCTGGCGTGATGCAGACCATTAAACGCAAAAAAAGTGAAAAAAGGCAGGGCGCGGATTATGTGGAAAATACAGAAAGCATAGTAGGTAACGCGGCAGATGACGTGGCAGGCGACGTGGCAGGCGACTGGACAAGTGGAGAGTCACGGTTTAGTGAGATCCACTGGCTATTTGAGTCGGTTAAAGTCCAGGTAAATGACCAAGCATATACTGCACGCGGAGAGGGGCAGGGCATCAACACGGCGAATATTGAATTAATCACGGCTAACAAAGAAGCGCTGCGCCTTGATTATGTCCATGAAAAATCGGCGTTAACTATTCAAAGCCAAGCATTAGATATTTCAGCCTATACCAACCAGTCTGCACAATTGCAGCAGGTTAATGCACAGATTAATACCCGCGATTGGCTAGCCAGCCAAATCGAGGCGACCGTCGAATATGCGGGTATTCAGGGTGATATAACGATGCAGGGTGATGGCAATGATCAAGTCAAAATGACCGCTAATGTGGCAGATAACACCGTTGAGTTGTTGGCCAAGCGAATAGCCGGAGGGGCAAAAATCACCTTTGCGAATCAAGACTTGACCCATTTTATGCCGTTGCGGGATTGGATTGCTGAGGTGTTTCCCGTTAAGCATTTTTCTGGTTTGGCGACTGGAGAAGTCGTCTACATGGCGCAACAGGGCATTACCCAAGCGGACTTGACGCTGGTAAATCCAAAAGTTTCGCATGCAACAGGCCAATTCAGTGCGGCTGGGATGAATTTGACCTATCAAGAGGCAACAGTCGATTTTACCGTCGCGTTTAACGAAAATTCACAGGTGTTACCATTATTGGCGCGTGGGGATAAGCCGTTGGTTTTGAGCGGTCAAGTCAACGGGCGCTATCAGGTGGCCTCCAAAACACTCTTGATTGAGGATGGCCGCTTAGCTGATGATACGATAACTGCTTTGGTTTTTAAAGGGCAATTGCAAGAGAAAGCGTTTGAAATATCAGGTGAATTGACTGATGTGGCGGTTGATGGCATCGTCGATTATCTACCCCAGCAAGTCAACAAGCAATGGTTAGAATCATTAACAGTAGGGCTTGTCTCGGGCAAGACAAACCAAACGACCTTTGCGATTTCAGGTCCAACGAACGCTTTTTTTGCGAGTGAAGCGTCTCGGCTTCAAATCCACAGTCAAATCCAAGACACGGTGATTCAGCACCCACAAAATGCGCAGCAAGCCACGATTGCTCATGCGGATATTGCCATTGATAATCGGGCTATTACTATTGATAACGCCAAAGTAACGACTAATGGTGTCACGGTTGTCTCACGCATTAATATACCTGATATCCAAATCGGCGAGGTTCAAGTCGGCGAGGTTCAAGCCGACATAGCGCTGGCCGAAACCCCGATTGCGGCATTGGCTGAGTTAGCCAGTAAAAATGGGCTAGCTGAGGCGGTGCAAAAAATCAACCAAGAGATCGACCTGACGGGGAGTGTAAGTGGCGATTTGTCGTTGTTATTCGATATAAAAACACGAAAGTGGCAAGTCAGCGCACAGCCTGTTATTAAGCTGCAAAAGCTAATGGTGGCGCGTTATCCTGATATCGATTTTCAGGCGATTAACGCCCGTGCAACGATTCGGGATAACCAATTGGATAGTGCCGAGGCGACAGGGCGTATCAATGGGCAGTCAGTGGTTGGGGATTTGACCAATAAAATGACCAATAAAACGACTAATAAAACGACTAATAAAACGACTAATAAAACGACCGAAAAATCAGGTTATGAAATTGACTTGAAAGGAAAAACAGACGCAGTTAGTTGGTTGGCGATTTTTGGGGTGATCGATGCAAAACAGCACAGTCTGTTATCAACCTATGGTGTCATCGATAATGCCCCAGTTGATAGTCGGGCAACCATCCGCTTAGATAAGCATTGGCGGTTTGTTAGTGTCAGTGGTGAAAGCGAGCTTGATGGTATCGCGCTCAATGGGTTTGACGCAATAACCAAGCCTAAGCAGCAAAAAGCACGCACACGATTTAGCTATAACCATCAGACTAAGCAAGTCGATTTTAGTATGGAAAAATTGCTAGATTTGGCAATACAGTTAGACGATAGGGGTAGGAGGATTGATGGACTGTTGTTAGCAGCAGGAGAAATAAAACCAACATCTGCAAGCACGCCATCTTCAGATGCCTCGTCGAAAACCTCGTCGAAAACCGCTTCAAAAGCGGTGGGATTTGAAGCCAATACAATAAAAATTCACCTACATAGTCCGCGATTTGATTGGCAGTCCTTTAACCAGTTTTATCACGATTGGTTGTCCAAGAAAGGGGCAGATAATAGTGCCACAGACAATAATGCCACAGACAATAGTGCTAGGCGAAAACAAATACTAGCAAATTTAACCGTAAAACTGGACATCAATGTTGACGATTTGCGTTTTGATAAGACGACCAGCTTTCCGTTGGTTTTGTGGGGCAGTTTGAATGATATGACAGTCGTGAGTCCTTTGATGAATGGGCGGATTCAGTATCAGCCAAATCAGTTTGATGCCCAGCTGACTCGGCTAAACCTAAGTCAATGGATAGACATGATTAAGCCCAAAGAAACGGCGCAGGATAAGCCTACTGATTATCGGTTAGGCGACTTTGCCAAAGCCTTTCCACAGATGAAAGTCGCAATCGAAAAAATTATTTATAACGACCACGACATTGGTCGGTTTGATTTTAAAACCAGCATTAATGAAGGCCAGTACAGCATTGATGAGATGCTACTGACGGGGCCAGACTATTATTTAACGATTTCAGGCTACGAAGACAAAGAAGCGCAAGGTATTACGACCAAAATTCAAGCCGATTTCAAAAGTGAGCGCACCCAAAATTTGATTAGCCAATTGGCGTTAAACGAAGTGATGGAAGCTGATCAATTTGATATGGCATTTGATTTAGCATGGCCTGGAAAGGCGCATAGTCTGAATATTCGTCAAAGCTACGGCACCGCTAGGTTGTACGGACAAAATGTCAAATTAACCGAAGTCAAACCAGGGGTTGGCGGTGTGCTAGGGCTGATGGATTTTGGTAGTATTTTAAAACGGATTAGCTTGGATTTTTCAAATTTAACGAGTTCTAAGCTAACCTTGGACACCATCAATGGTACTTGGAATATCGGGGGTGGGCGTGCGGTGACCAATGATTTTAAGGCGGATGGTTCGTTGATTTCAATGCAAATAACAGGACCAATCGATTTGTACCGCCGTGAATTCGATAATCTGTCGATTGTGGTGATACCAAGCGCTAGCAACGTGTTGCCGATTATTGGCACGGTCGCTGGCGGTGCGCTGGGGGCGGCTGCAGGCGTCGTGGTACAGCAGGTTATTGGGGATGAGTTGAACAAGGTGGCGGGCATTCCCTACACGCTGTCTGGCAAATGGCTAGACCCTGAATTAAAGCTAACCGCTGCACAAGCGTCGGATGAGAATGTGCGCGACTCAGGCTTTGGGGATAAATAACGTGAATCATAATACGCAAGCCGTTTCAACAGCTGATTGTCGTGACTACCCATGCGAGCAAAGTCAGGCGCTAGTGCTACTCAATGGCGATAAAGTGCCGTTGGCTGATTTGCCGTTTGCCTTGTCAGCATATGCGCTGGTGGTTTGTGTCGATGGCGCGTGGAATCAGCTGGTTGCAGACGGTGATGATGAAAAAGTGCATCAAATCATTGGTGACGGTGATTCCATTTTAGACCCTGCGCCAAGCAAATGGCAAATAGCACACGACCAATCGACCACGGATTTCGAAAAGACACTGTTATATTTAGATAAATTAGGGTTTAATCAAGCCGATATCTACTGGGGTAGTGGCGGAGAAATGGATCACTTTTTGGGGAATTTGGCGGTCGCTGCGCGTTATCATGACCGTATTCGTTGTGTGTTTTATGATCAACATCAGGCGTATTTTTTTACCCAGACGGCTGTTAGGTTGCACGGTCAAATCCATCAGACCATTACGCTATATCCGTTTCCAGCAGCAACGGTGAGTAGCGATGGACTGCGCTATGAACTACATCAAACCGATTTAGCAATAAAAACCCAACAAAGCCTACGCAATGAAATAATAGAAACCAAGGCTCACCTAACGGTCAGCGGCGATTTGTGGGTGTTTATCACGAGGTAATGTTGGGTTTATGAGTTGCTTTTTCAGCCGTTCATCGTCCATGGTAAAGCCTTTGCGGATGTATTCGTTAAGGCGTTTGGTGGCCCAAATTCTAAATCGCGTGGCCATTATGGAGTTGACACGATAACCCAATGAAATAATCATATCCAGGTTATAGTGTTTGGTCTGGTATTTTTTACCGTCTGCGGCAGTTCGTAATAATTTCTTACTAACTGAATCCTCCTGCAATTCACCTTCGGTAAATATGTTTTTGATGTGCTGCGTAATGCCGGGCCGTTCTACTCCATAAAGACTTGCTAACTGATCTTGCGTAAGCCAAACATCATTTTCGTTTAAGCGTACATCGACCGAAACTTGTTCATCCACTGTTTTAAAGATGATGAATTCTGAATTATTTTTTGGCTCTTCCATATTCCTCATTGTGCTTTTTTATCAATGTTTCCAACGCAATTTTTGAACCTTCCCTTGCTTGTGTAATCGTGCTTTCTTTTCTTTTCTTTCGTCCGTGCGTAGGGAAAGATACACTCTTTGACAAGCTTTGGCAGGTGCGGTTGGCTTGAGCGGCTTGGCAATGTGTGTGGCTTTAGGTGTATTCATTAGTTTATGATCTTTTTAAGTTCCTTTTCAGTAGTCTTCAACTTTAGATTTAAGTCCACCTTCTCATTAAATTTTTTACTTCTTGAAATTGCTGATTTAAGCTTGGCAACTTTCTTTTTCAATTGGTCTATTTCCTGCTGATTTTGCAGGATTGAATCCATAGACTTTTTAGATAAATCAGGCTTTCCTGTTAGTTGAACACAAAGGTCTTTATGCACTGCATCCAATGAGTTTTTAAGATTGATTTGAAAGGGTGTGGTTGCCAAATCAAACCAATCTGAGGTGAATGTCCAATCAACTACTGAAATGTCTTCATTCGTTGGGTGAGGGTGCTTTACTGCAGTGGAAATATAAGCTTGTTCTTTGAACTCAACCCAAAAGACTATGTGATACGGAATTGCCTTGTTAATGATTTCAAGGATTTTCAGGATATCCGTCTGTTCTTTCAATTCTACCTTAAAAACCTGAATTTCCTTAATATCCTTGGCTTCTAAGTTTACTGTTTCAGTTGATAATTTGTGGATCCAAGTAATGCGCTGAATACCATCCGTAAACTGCTTCTTTTGTTTGGTGTTGGTGTACTCATCAAAGGCATTCTTTGGTACAACACGACCTACTTTTGTTCTTGAAGGTAAGTTGAAAAAGTCCATTTAACGCACGATTAAAAATGATACTAATTTAAAGTCTTCAATACCTTTTATCTTTTCCTGCAGCGCTGTAGTTCCACCTGATTTGAATAAGCTTAACACTTCTTTTTCTTCTTCCTTTTGGAGGATAGTACTTATGCTATGCTTGAGTAATGACGAATATTCATCCATTTGGTGGTAGTCATCTGTTTGTTCGCTTAATTCCTTGCATACTTCTTCAATTGGTGCCGTTTGTCCTTTGCAAAGCATACGCATCGCATCTAATATCTTTTTAGAATCAACATGATTTAAGATGAGCTCACCGCTCATCTTCATATACACCAAGTAGTAGGGGTGTAATCTGTTTAGCTTATTGATATTGACACTTGAATTGACATTCTTCAAAACAAATATTGCCCCACTTTGAAGAATTGGGCTTGATTTAACAACAGCATGCAATCCTTCTGGAATATTCTTCAATTCACCATACTCCTTAATCATGTTGGATAGATCCACTCTAAAGTCATTCAATCCAAGGTCGGTAATACTGACTCCTTCTCTTAAATCTTCCAAGTCAATTACTTCATCCTGCAGCCTTTGTAATTGAATTTTACGGTACTCTAAGTCTTTATCTTCTGTGTTGAGAATGTTATCATCACCTGTGCTTGCCATGTTGCTGATAAGCATCTTGTTCTCCACACGCTGCTTGAGGTTGATATAATTATCGAGAGTAACATCAGGCCAAAAGTTGACCATGGTTATGCTGCCATTCTTCGAGCCAATCCTATCTATTCTACCGAAACGTTGAATGATTCGCACTGGATTCCAATGAATATCATAGTTGATTAGTAAATCACAATCTTGTAGGTTTTGACCTTCCGAAATACAGTCTGTGGCTATCAATAAATCAACAGAGTCTGAGATTCTTGGATATAGCTGAGCCTTGTCTTTAGACAATGGCGAAAAGCAAGTAAGGATAGCATTGAGGTCTGACGGTATTTTCTTGGAAGTACAAATCTTACGTGAACCTGTAATGAGTGCTGTGTTTATGCCATAGTTTTCTTTAAGTGACTCGCTAATATTTTCAAATAGGTAGTTTGCGGTATCAGCAAATGCAGTGAAAACTATTGCCTTTTTGTTCTCATGGTTAAAAGGTTTTTCAGCCTTGTTATTCAAAAGCTCAACTAAGCTTTGAAGTTTTGCATCATTGGCTCCTGTAATGTCTACAACCTTGCCCCATAGGTGATTCAGAACAGTAAGGTCTTCATTCAGGTCTTCCTGCCACTTGGTAGTGTCCATGTCAGCAATGTGTATCTTAATTTTCTTCCCAATTACCTGCTCTTCATCTGCCCAATTTGATTCAAAGTCATAATTCTCATCGCTAAGGATTTTGTGGATTCCCTCATAGTCATCCGCATCACCTTTATCTATGGTTTTAATAGCGTTTTCAATCTGACCGATAATACCTTCCAAAGTAAGACGGAAAGAGTCGACAGAACTCTCTAAACGCTTGAGTAAGTTGATACGCATGAGAATACGCAAACTCAATTCTCTATCTACCTGAGATAGTTTTCCTGAACCTGAACGCACTTCTTTATCGTACAAATCCGCATACGCCTGAACCTTGCTTGGCAGAATGTAATTCAATGGCGTGTAAACAGATAAGTTTAGTAGGGTAAGCTTTTCAGCAATATCCACATAAGTAACATCATCAGAATCAGTTAGCGGACTTTGAATGGGCACTGGCTTATTGCGAGTAGGAAAATTCCCAATAGCTGTGGTGTCGTAATAAGTGGTTATGTGTTTCCTTGATCGTGCTATGGTCAATGAGTCCAATATCTCAAAGAAGTCAAAATCGAGCATGTCTAAGAGCTTCTCTGTGGTACGTTCAGCTGTTTCGTATTTACTCCAAATATTGAAAGCTTGTTGTGCCTTTCGGAAGATTTGGTCAATGCTGCTTGCGGTGTCTAATTTGCTATCTATATTCTCCGTATCACCTTCATACGCCAAAGCTAATTGGTTTCTTAAATCGTTGAATCTGTTATTAACAGGAGTAGCAGAAAGCATCAATACTTTTGTTTCAATTCCTTCTTGAATGACCCTGCGCAATAATTTCTGATAACGATTTTCCCTGTCTACAACTGTATTGTTGTTTCTGAAGTTGTGTGATTCGTCAATGACAATTAAGCCATAGTTTCCCCAATTCACCGATTCGAGATTACGACCGTTACTTGTTCCACTTTCTCTACTAAGGTCAGTATGGAATAACACATCATATCTGAAGCGGTCAGCCGCTAATATGTTGTTCTTATCGTTGTGGCGATAAGTGTTCCAATTGGCTTCTAATTTCTTAGGGCAAAGCACTAATGCGTCCTTATTCCGCATTTCGTAGTACTTAATGACGCCCAAGGCTGAGAATGTCTTACCTAGACCCACAGAGTCAGCGATAATACAGCCCTTGTACTTCTCTAGTTTATTGATAGCACCAATAACTGCATCTTGTTGGAAATTATAGAGTTTGTTCCATACGAGTGACTCTTTGAAGCCTATTTGTTCGTTAGGAAGGTTGTCTAATGACAGGTCTTCAAGAAAGTCATTGAAAATATTGTATAGGGTAATGAAATAGATGAATTCAGGGCTATTTTCCTTGTAAGCACTTTCGAAGTAGTCCTGAACTTTCTGTGTTACATCTTTTAAGTCTTCTTCATTATCCCATATCTGATTAAACCAATCTAAGTAGTCATTGCTATCAGGGTATTCCGCTTTTTGGATAAGCGTAGGGAACCCTTTTTTGTGTGTAATTCCTAAATCGGAGGTGGTGAAGCCATTAATGTTTGAATACGCTTGTGCATTCTTATCGCCTTGATCAACATGTATCATCCCATTAAGGGGTTGGTTATTGTGTTTATTGGATTTAAATGTGACTTTTCCCTTTACCCACCTTGAACACTCTTTGGCTATGGCCCTTTGGTTGAGTTGGTTCATCAATCTCAACTCAAACTCACCACCACAAAGTTCTGACTCCCTTACTATGTGTGGTATGTAGAATTTTCTGCTCTCTTTCTGAAACTTCTCTTCAGTGAAGGTAGGTGTGCTAAAAATGAAACGCAATTCATCAATCTTGCCCAACTCTTTTTTAAGTGCTTCAAAAGCATAGATTGAGAACGTAGAAGCGGCAATACTGAGTTTACTGCCTTTTCTTATGGTCTCCTTTAGGTCATCACCCAAGCGTGTATTTATATTGTCGATTAGCTTCATATAGGCATTAACTCAATTGCACAATGTCCATTAGTTTCTCGTAACCGCTCACTTTCTCAAATCTCACTTCTGCACCGCTTATTTCCTTAAAGTGTTCGGTAGCGCAGTGGATTTTTAGCTGTTCTATTTCTCTCAGATCTAAGTCGGAATCTGACCCTTTTGTTTCTGCTACAAAATAGATATGGCGCACCTTGTCTTTATCAAATACTATCGCCCAATCAGGGCTGTAGTTAGCTACTGGTGTAGAGACATAGAAACTTTTTGGAAGCTTGGCATACACCACAACTTCAGTGCTGTTTTCTAATGCAGTAGCAAAGTCTGATTCAATTTTAGAGTCGGAAGTAAGGAAGTCGTAAATGTGCTTTTTGAGCAATTCCGACTTGCGCAATGCAAACTTATCATTGGTGAACACGGTCTTGGCGTCATGCCGTTCTTCGGTCTTGTGATATACAATGTTGTTGATAATAAGGCTTGCTTTTACTTCATTGATCAGCTTGCTGCACTTGCCTATAAACTCTTCTGGATTCTTACGAATGAGCAAGAACTTCTCCTGCTTAATCTTCTTGAGTATTTCTACTATGGTTCTTCGGGTAAGATTGGTTTGCACTTCTATTTCACCTACTACATCATAGACCGTATTGGAATACAAATCATTCTTGAGCTTGAAGTTTTCTCGTTTTGATTCTTTAATCAACTCGCCATGCTTCATCTGTTCCGCAGAACCGTCTTTTAGCTCTCCTGTTTTCACTTCATACACACGATCACCAATGTTGAGTTGGGCATCTATTTTGACTTTCGAATCCTGAATAAGCTGCTCTGTATCGAACTGTACTTCGTAAATGGTTTTCAGGTTTATCTTATCCCAAAGAGCTTGAAACTCCTTCTTAGCGAAGTTCTTGTTGGTGTTGAGTATGACCGTTTGACGTTCATCTTCTGGCTTGAACTCAGCACCTGTGTAAATAGTCTGTAATAGTTTGCAAACAGCTTCTTTAAAGGGTTCAAGCTTCTCTGGTAGCGCAATTTTGCCTTGCTCAATTAGCTCTTTTCCTTTAGGGGTGATTTTGTATTCTTCATCAATTATTTCCCCAACAATCAGTTTAAACTGAAGCTTCTTTGCATCATCTTCTGTTAAGCGCAGCTCTTCACCTTTTTCATTGGTAATGAGTTTGCTCACGAAGTAATCTACTTCTGCTTTTTGTGGTCTGTCTTTGAGGGTATCGGCTATTTCTTTCTGTAATCCTTTGGCAAAGGCTTCATAGCTCTCAGAGGCAATAACGGTAAGCTTGTTCAACTCATGGACCTGATCGCCAACCAATTCAAAATCTTGACGGACTCCACGTTTATCTACACACAAACGCATACCACGTCCTACTTCCTGTCTGCGTCTGGTTAAACTGCCACTTTCTGCATGTTTTAAGGCGCATATTTGAAATACATTCGGGTTATCCCAACCTTCTTTCAATGCTGAGTGTGAGAAGATAAAACGGGTAGGTTCTTCAAAGCTCAGTAATCTTTCCTTGTCTTTCATAATCAAGTCGTAGGCTGAAACATCTTCTGATTCTTCTGAACCTTTCTTGGTAGTTGGATCTACGGTTTTCCCTTTCTTATCTATTGAGAAATAGCCATTGTGCACTTGGTCTGCTGAATCTCTTTTGAGGTATTCTCCAAAGTTGGTTGGCATGTAGCCTTTATGCACCTTGATTGGGTCTGTGTCTTTTAGAAAGTCGTTGTATTCCTGCTCAAATAGGTCTAAGAACTCGTTCTTGACCTTGTTGTATTCTTCTTCAAATATCTGAGCGTATTCACCCAATTGCTGTTCTCCTAATTCATCATACACACGGTATTTCTCCACGGTATCAATGAAGAATAGAGATAAAACTTTTATACCCTGACCAAAGAGCTGTTTTTCCTTTTGCAGGTGTGAGAGGATACATTCACGAATCTGAACTCTGCGGAATGCGTGTTCATCTTTATCATTGAGTATATCACCTGGATAGACATCTTGACCACCAACCACAATTTTATTGAGGTAGCCATTTATCTCGGTTACCGTCTGGTTCTTATAAGCAGGCATATTGCCCGACTGCTCATACAAGTTGTAACCTTCAGCTACTTTAACTCGCTTCTTGCTTATGGTGCCTGAGGCTGTGCGCTTTTCATGCTCAATGATTGCAAAAGGAGGCTTGTCGGTACTCAGGCTAATACTTTCTAAATACAAATAACCATTCGTTCCGGTTGAGCCTTTTAGGTTGATTCCTTTTACCTGTATTTTCTTAACCAATCGTTTATTGTAGGCGTCCAAGGCATCTAAACGATAGATTTTATTGTACTCCACCTTGTGCGTAGCTGAATAGCGTAGCGTGAAGAGTGGATTAAAGTCCTGCATGCTCGCTAAAGTCTTTTCACCATCCACTGATTGCGGTTCATCAATAATTAAAATCGGGTTGGTCTGAGCTATAATATCAATAGGTCTTCGTGTACCAAATTGGTCTAACTCCTGATAGATACGCCTGGCATCTTTACCACTGGCATTGAATGCCTGGGTATTGATAATCATTACACTGATACGGCTATCAGAGGCGAAATTCTCAATGTCCTGTGGACGACCTGAGTTGTAAATGAATGGATTGATCTTGTGCCCGTAGCGTTCTTGGAAGTGGTCTTGTGTTACCTGAAAAGATTTGTACACCCCTTCACGAATGGCAATGCTGGGTACAATGACAATAAACTTGCTCCATCCATACTTTTTATGCAGCTCATACATGCTGCGGATATAGGTATAGGTTTTACCTGTACCTGTTTCCATTTCTATGGTGAGGTTGTAGCCTAACTTTACACCTTTAGGACGTTCTATCTGTTGGCTTTCATGCAGGTCGTTTTGCTTTTGGACTTCCTGAATGTTCTTCAACATCTGCGTTTCCATGAGTTGGATAGCGGCATTGCGGTACCCAATTTCTTCTTCTAAAGAAAGAGCAGCTTGCGCACTGCCCCCTGAAGCTACCAATTTGGCATTCCGTACCAATTCTTTGCTGCGCTCTAAAGTGAAGCGATTGGTTTTGAGGGATTGCCCTTCAAAACAATCTACTACAGCCTGAACTGCATTGACCTGAAAATCTTGTTCTTTAAACTGTAGTTTCATAACGCATTAATCTTATTGATTATTGATACTGCATCTGCTTGCAATTGAGTGAATGCAAACCATTTTTTGCCAAGATCCTTAATAGACGCCCCGATATGATATACCTGTTTTCCATCAAATATCATAAAGCGGTCATGAGCATCTTTGAAAACAACAGCTTTTACTTTAGGGTACTGTCCATTATGTTTTTCTATATCAAGTTGAAGTTGCTTGGATATGGTTTTTGTGTAAATAATTACTTCTACCTCCTGATTTCTCTTTGAAAGCAGTGTGAGAACCGTGTCATCAACATAATTGTCGATGATCTGGATTGACTTTTTAGCTGTTCTAATCAAATCAGAAACAAAAGCATAGGCATCATACGTTTGACCATTAAAAAAGACCCCCTGTTTTGGAGGCTGATTTTTCGATTCTAACGCTGTAAACACTTTAGCGAATTTTTGATCGTGATCTGCCAATTTCAATTGAATACCATCCATTCTTTGTAATAACCCTGCATGAGAACTAATCACTTTTCTCATCTCGACAAAAGCATCCATTATTTGAAGGCTTACTTGAATGGCTGTGGAACTTTTTAATACTGCTGAAAGCATGGCTACTCCTTGCTCTGTGAATGCGTATGGCATAGACGAAGAATGCTTGAGGGTTTCTAACCGGTCACAATTTGTGACCAGTTCATCTCTCTCCTCTGTGGTAAGTTGAAATCGAAACTTTTCAGGGAATCTTTCTATGTTTCTTTTAACAGCTTGATTTAAAACTTTCGTTTCTACATCATACATTTCGGCAATGTCGCGATCAATCATTACTTGAGTATCTCTGATGGTAAAGATTCTATTCTCAATCTCAAGTAGACTGTATTTTTGTATTGCTTTGTTCATCAAATAGTAACCTTTGTTAGCGGTCGCAAATTGCGACCGCTTTAAATCACTTTCATTTCAGTTTCTGGACTTAGCTGCTTGAGTAGCTGCTTTACATTGGTTTTGGCAGTATCATTTTTAAAGCCACTATCTTTGAACACTATGCGCAAGGGTTCATCTTTGGTAATGGCTTTGGCAAAGTCTTCATCAATACCGCTATCAAAGCAAGCATATAGTGAGTTCTCTGCTACTTTAAAGACCTTCTTGCCTGATACATCTACCTGCTCAATCTTGAGCGATAGGGGTAAGCCCCAATCCAACATCACTTGTGCCAATAAATCATCTGCAGAGCGGTCTGATTTTACATTGTCTGCAAAGAGGTCTAAGTTGCCTTGGTCATAGTCTTGCGGCTTGTAATAGACATCTTGCATGTTGCTTTCATCCAAGCGATAGACACGGAATCCATAATCTATATCAGCCTTGGTTTCTTCTTTGATTTTTTTGGCTGCTCTACGGATTCGTTCTTTTGCTATTTCACAAATATTTCGATAGCCGTCTTTATAGGCTTGTGTTTTTTCTTCAAGCAGTTCTGGAAGTTGAACTTGAATACACTTTCTGTTCCCTGAATCTTCGGCATTCTTTGATATTACAGCATGAGCAGTAGAACCTGAACCTGAGAAAAAGTCTAAAACAACGTCACCTTTTTCAGCATCGGTGGTTAATGTAATTATTCGCTTTATTAAGTCTACTGGTTTTGTGTATGTGAAGTAGTTGTGGTCAAATAATTGAAGAAAGTCAAGTGTAGCTGATTGAGTGCTTCCCACTTCTGTATAATCCAAAACTGACCTTTGTACAACCTTTTTTGCTTCTGTGAGATATTGCTTCTTACGTGGTGATTTACTTTTTCCATCTGCACCCCAATAGAGTCTTCCTTCTTTTACATGTTGGGCATGGGTCTCTTTAGAATAAGCCCAAACAGCAGTTTCACGAGGCCATACTTCTTCACCTGTAGTTGGGTTTATTAATGGATAATATAGGTTTGGTCGTTCATCTTTGTTCTTGTTACATGTATATGCTGCAGAGTTCCACGGTCCATTAGGGTCATTATCAGGGTTCTTATAGTAAGAGTTTTGTTTTTCTGATCGCTCTAATCTGTTTGGATACCAAGTTTCTTTGTCTTTGGCAAAAACTACAAGGTATTCATGATCTGAACTGAACCACTGAGAGTCATTTGCTGGTGATACTCGTTTCTTCCATACAAGCTTCGAAACAAAGTTAATTTCACCAAAAATGTCTTTACAGATTTTCTCTAAACTATCTACTTCATTATCATCAATAGAAATAAATATAGCTCCATCCTTGTCGAGTAAATTTCTCGCCAATTTTAACCTTGGATACATCATGCTTAACCAATCGGAATGATAGCGTCCTGCTGTTTCAGGGTTGGCTACCAAACGTTGGTTGTACTCGTCTTTTTGTCCGCTTTCAATCAGTTCTTCTTGGGCATCTTTGCTAAAGTTGTCTTGGTACACAAAATCTTTGCCTGTGTTGTAAGGCGGGTCTATGTAGATCATCTTAATCTTACCCAAGTAGCTTTCTTGTAATAGCTTGAGTACTTCTAAGTTGTCGCCTTCTATGTAGAGGTTTTCGGTGTTGTCAAAGTTTACAGAGTCTTCTCGTACAGGGCGTAGAGTTTTAGTAGTGGGCAAGTTGGCGGTTACTATGGCTTCTCGTTTCCCTGGCCACTCCAAACGGTAGCGTTCTTTATTGCCTTGTACCACGGCATGGCTCAGCTCTTGTTTGAGCAGGTCAAAGTCTATGGCTTTGCCTTCTGCACTTTCCGTAACGCAGTTGGGGAATAGGTCTGCTAACTTTTCAAAGTTTTTGTTTACCAGGTCGGGTGATTTGAGGTCTAATTTATCTGTATCCATTTACTTTTTTTCTTTAGTTGAGACGATTAAGTCTTTCATATCTACGTCTAATATTTTGGCAATGTCGGCAAAAACCAAATATGCTATTTGCGCGTTGGCTTTTGCATGCCGCACAACAGGGTTATAGGTCATACTAAACATTCGTTTATTCGTCATAGTATACGAGATACAACCACAAAGCAATCGTTGTGCTCAAATGCCTAGCGCCAGCGAGCATAACCATGATGCTGGTTGGACGCTACAATCCGCTAAATCAAAACCACCTACAAAAACTGCCCACGAAAGCTGCCTACAAATAAAATCTGTCTTAGAAAGGGCAGTTACACAGTTGAATGACCGTTTATTATCCCTTGGGGGCGGCGGATTTGATGGCATCGGTTGCCTGTGCGGCATATTGCGTGAAGTTTTCATTAAACATTGCTGCCAGCGATTTGGCCTGTTTCTCATAGGCAGATTGGTCTGCCCACGCATTTTTAGGGATTAGGATATTATCAGGTACGCCAGTGCATTTGGTGATAATTTCAAAGCCAAAAACCGAATCCGTTTGGCTGGGCGCATTGGCTAGTTCGCCTGCGTTAATCGCATCAATAATGGCGCGTGAATAAGCCAGCTTGATACGTGAACCAACGCCATAAGCACCGCCTGACCAACCCGTGTTGACTAGCCAGACATTGACTTTGTGCTGTTGCATTTTTTGCGCTAACAATTCGGCGTATTTGGTCGGATGCCAGACCATAAATGGTGCGCCAAAGCAAGCGGAGAAAGTGGCTTCGGGTTCGGTAACGCCCATTTCAGTGCCTGCCACTTTGGCGGTGTAGCCTGAAATAAAGTGGAACATGGCTTGCTCAGGACTGAGTTTGGCGACGGGCGGCAATACACCAAAGGCATCACAAGTCAAAAAGACAATATCGCTAGGATGCCCCGCTAGGCAAGGAATACGGGCGTTAGAAATGGCCTCGACAGGGTAGCAGCCGCGCGTATTTTGTGTGATACTAACATCGCTATAATCGACTTGGTGTTGGTCGTTGAATTTGACATTTTCTAGTACCGAGCCAAAGCCCAACGCGCCGTAAATCTCAGGCTCTTTTTCCGCGCTAAGATCGATGACTTTGGCGTAGCATCCGCCTTCGATGTTAAAGATACCCGTATCGGTCCAAACATGCTCGTCGTCGCCGATTAGCTCACGATTAGGGTCTGCTGATAAAGTGGTTTTGCCTGTGCCTGATAGCCCAAATAAAACGGCTGAGCGTTCGCTATTGATTTCGGCAGTGGCTGAACAGTGCATGGGTAGCTGTTGCTGTAATGGCATCAGGTAATTCAAAATAGTGAATACGCCTTTTTTCATTTCACCTGCGTATTCGGTGCCAAATATCACCATTTCACGGTGCTCGAAAGAAAGCGAGACGGACGTATTGGAGGTAACCCCTTCAATGCCTTGGTCGGCATCCACGTGCCCTGCGTTATAGACGACGTAATCGGGCTCGCCAAAGTTAGCTAATTCGGCTTCATTAGGGCGAATCAGCATATTGTGCATAAATAACGCGTGGTAAGGGCGCGAGGTGATGATGCGTATTTTTAAGCGGTATTGTGTATCCCAGCCAGCGAACCCATCGACGACATAGAGTCTTTGCGTCTCATTCAGCGAGGTGATTGCTTGGTCGCGTAATTGAATGTGTGAGGCCTCAGGCAATGGTCGGTTAATGTCACCCCACCAAATGTTTTGCGCTGAATCGGGGTGTTTGACGACACGTTTATCTTTGGGTGAGCGCCCTGTTTTTTCCCCAGATAGTGCAACCAAAGCCCCTGAGGCGGCAATCGCACTGCCAGCTTCGTATTTGATGGCCTCTTGGTAAAGTACCGCTGGCGCTGCGTTACGTAAAATGATGGGTTGGGAAATTCCGTTAATAGTTACGCTCATATTGTCTCTCGATGCAGGTTAATTAGGGTTGTCTAACCAGGGTTATCTAATCAGCGTTGTCACAACATAGGGTGACAATCGTTTCAAGGCGCATACCATAACACAAAAGCGACATTTTTTCCTTAAAAAAATCAACTTTTATGAAGGAAATATGGCAGTCTTGTACCTTGTGTCTAGGGTGGTGATTTTGGGGTATCAATCTCGGCGTTAATCTCGGCATCAATCTTGGCGTTAATCGCAGATTTAATGGTCAAAAAATCAACTTTTAAGGGGTCAGGGATGATAATGTCGGCGGGGATTTTGCGTAGCCAAGTGAGCTGTCGTTTGGCGAGTTGTCGGGTAGCAAAGATGCCACGTTCGCGCATTTCTTCCCAGGCGGTGTTCGTTTTGTTGTGTTGTCGAGTACGTTGAATATGGTCGTATTCACCGGCAAGGTATTGCCAAACCTGACGATAGCCCGCGCATCGCATTGACGGGTGTTCCGCGCTGAGCGTGTATTGCCGTTGCAGTGCGCGCACTTCATCGACTAAACCGAGGGCAAGCATGGCATCAAATCGCTGTTCGATACGCTGATGTAGCCACTGTCGATTGTCGGGGAAGAAAGCGATATGAAAAAAATGAAAGCTAGCGGGGGCTTGTTGCTCGGCAAATAACTCGCTTGGCGCACGGCCTGTCAACCGTGCAATCTCGACAAAACGAATGAGTCGCTGGGTGTCGTTACCCTGAATGCTGGCGGCAAGCGCGGCATCGATTTGGCTGAGTTCGTCGCGTAGCGCCTGATGGCCATGCTGTGCCAACGTATGGTGTAGTTGTTTGCGGAGCGATGAATCCGCTGCAGGCAGTGTGGCCAGTCCATCAATCAGCGCTTTGTAATATAACATAGTACCACCAACAAGCAGTGGGATATTGCCGCGCTGAGTGATTTGCGCAACGAGGTCGTTGACATCCGTCACAAACTGGGCGACCGAATAATGTGCCTCGGGTGAGATAATGTCCATTAAATGATGCGGGTAACGGGCCCTTAGTTCGGGCGAGATTTTGGCCGTACCAATGTCCATGGATTGATAAATTTGGGCGGAGTCCATATTGATTAGTTCAATCGGGAAACATTCGCTTAGCTGGATGGCCAAATCGGTTTTTCCTGCGGCAGTTGGCCCTGTGACGGCGAGAACTAGCGGTTTGACTAGCGGTTTGGCTTTGCTAACGGGGACAGGCATTTTACTCTCCGCGCAAGAATAACTTGTCCAGCATATCAATGGTTAATTGTGTCCACGTTGGGCGACCGTGATTGCAATAGTCGCTACGTGCGGTGCGTTCCATGTCGCGAAGCAGGGCGTTCATTTCATCGAGGGTGAGCTTGTGATTGGCGCGAACGGCGGCATGGCAAGCCATGGTTGAAATAATGGGGTAAATGATGCTTTCGTGTGCGCGATGACCCTCAAAATGGCCGAGTTGGTTGATGACTTCATGGACTAGTGCTTCACCCCGTTGGCTGCTAAGTAGGGCTGGCATCGTCCGTATTGCAAGGTGCGTCGGGCTAGTAAAATGCACGTCAAAGCCTAAATTAGCCAATGTCTCTGTCTCTGCCTCTACGGTGTCAATCTGTTCGCCAGTGAGCTCGGTAACGATAGGGACGAGCAAGGTTTGCGTGGCGATTGTTGCGGTATCAAAGCTAGTTTTCATGCGTTCATACACGATGCGTTCGTGTGCCGCATGCATGTCAACGATGATGAGGCCTTGGGTGTTTTCTGCCAAAATATAAATGCCATGAATTTGTGCGATGGCGCGCCCTAGTGGATAAGGGGTATCATCAGGTAGTGTGCCAGTAGATAATGCATCAGTAGATAATGCATTGGTAGATAGTGCTGCTACGTCGATTTGATCAGGATTTACCGTGTTATCGCGGTTAGCTGAATGGGGTAATAACTGGTAATCTGCAATACGGTTGCCTTGGTGTCCCGCTGTGTAGCTGGTGTATTTGGTGTTGAATAAGGCGCCTTGTGAAGCGCTGTGTGGGGTGCTATGTGAAGTGCTGTGTGAAGCGCTGTGTGGGGCATCTTGTTGCCTAGTTGATGGTTGGCTGGTTAATGACTGATTGACTGACTGATTAGCTGAATGATTGACTAACTGAGCTTGGCTTTGTGGTTTGGCAAGGGCGTGGTGCAGAGTAGAGTAGATAAAATCATGGACGAGTCGGCCTTGATGAAATCGGACTTCTTGTTTGGCTGGGTGCGCGTTGACATCGACTTGTTCGGGGGCGAGTTCGATGTGTAATAAAAAAACAGGCTGGCGTTGTCCATACAGGGTGTCGCGATAGGCTTGTTTGACCGCATGCGCGACCAACCGATCTTTGATGAAGCGACCATTGACATAAAAAAACTGTTTGTTGGCTTGGGACTGGGCGAGATTCGGGTGCCCAACCCATCCCCACAATCGCACGCCAGCGCGCACTTCGTCAATAAACGTGGTGTGCTCTTTAGCCGCTGGACCAAAAACATAAGCCAGTCGTGAGGCTTCGTAATTACTCGCGCCAGCGGCAAAGCGTGTGACTAATTTGTTGTTGTGGTGCAAGGCAAAGCTCACCTCAGGGCGAGAAATGGCAATACGTCTAAACCATTCTTGGCACTGGGAAAATTCAGATTTTTCTGTCTTTAAAAATCGTTTGCGCGCAGGAATATTAAAAAACAAATCCCGCACCCAAATAGTCGTGCCGATAGGATGCGCTGCTGCCGTAATGGTTTTTTGATTGGTAATCTGGTAGGCGTTATCCGATTCGGGGGTGCGCGAGAGGATTTGCATTTGGCTGACGGCGGCAATACTGGCTAATGCCTCACCGCGAAACCCCATTGACGTCACATGCTCTAATTCGTAGAGATTGCTGATTTTGCTGGTCGCGTGGCTGGTGATGGCCAGTGCCAAATCGGCCTCGCTAATGCCGTGTCCATTGTCAATCACGCGGATTGATTTGCTGCCCCCTGCTTCTAAATAGACGCTAATTTGGTCGGCGTCTGCGTCTAGACTATTCTCTAATAATTCTTTGACAATTGACGCAGGGCGCTCAATGACTTCCCCTGCGGCAATTTGGTTGACAAGGTGGTTGTCAAGTTGTTTTATTCGCCGCATAAGCTGTCATTCAATTCAGTTATCAATCCAATATCACCGATAAAAGCCACCGATAAAAGCCACCGACAAAATCAATCAGTGCCATAACCCATTGCCATAATTCAGTACCGTAACTCAGTGCCATTAAGGCGTTTCTTGAATGGCTTGGGATATTTGTTGTAGTAACGCTTGTGCCGCATCGGGTGTGGGGGTTTCATCCGCGATTTGTTTGACGACGGCAATTTGCTGATTGCCTTGGTCAGCCAATCCGACTTCGTAGCGGGTGATTTGGCGCTCGGTGCGCTTGATGAGGAATCCCGTTTCTTTGTCTTCGATTTTGGCGAATTGATACGTGCCGCTTTGGCGGTTTTGTCGTGTCAGTTCATACCCTGAGCGATCAATGGCAACACCCAGCAGAACCCACGCTTCGTTGAATCGTCCGTTGATGACTAATGCGGGCGTGCCATCCGCCAAACGCTCAAATGCGAGCGAAGACTGCTGGCGCTGACTGTTTTGTGCGTCTATTTGCTGTAAATTGCTGGCATTGTTGAGTAAGTAAAGGCTAAGGCGGCGTAGCATTTCAATTTCTAATTCAGGGTTGCGTGACGAACCCGCCCAGGCGTACTGTTTGACTTCGCGTTGGTTGGCTGTGCCTGCTGTGTTGGCATCAGAAATGGCTTCTTCGGTTGCGCCGTAGTGAGTTAGATAAACGTAAGTAACGTCATCGTGGTAGTCGATACGTGTGCGGAATTTGTCACGAATGCCTGAATCACGAATGCCGCTGAAAATATTGTTTAAAAATCCAGTAATTCCCGTAGAAGGCAGGTTGCCATTGGCTTGTAACCAATCGGTTTCCATGATGCCGATATTTTTGTCTTGGCGAACCAGTGGCAGTCCGTTATTGAGCCAGAAGGCGCTAGCACGGTCAAATACTTGGCTAGGGCTTGCTGTCATTTCTAGCCATGACACGTTGCCGTCAGAATGGATGTTGCGTAAGGCGGCGGCAAGACGGTCTTGTTCAGATTGTGTGTTGCTTCTTTCTTGTTGGTAGTCTGATAGCGCGGCTTTGTCGACACCTGATAGCTCTGGGATAGTCAGGCTGTCATCAATGCTGGATTGGGTTAGATCAGGCGGTATTTCTAATGGGTTGGTGGTGCGACTTTGTCGGTAATCAGGGCGATTGTCGGGTACCAGCGATTCAACATCGACGCTAGAGCAGCCGCTAATCCCAGTAAGCAACAAGCCAATAAGCATCAAGGTGAAAAATCTAGGGAGGGAGTTATTTTTGTTTATCATGGTTAGGTTCTGCTGTGTTTTCATTGTAGGTTGATGAGTAAATAAACGAATAATTAATAAGCGCGTCATTAAATAGATTAATTAAATAGATTAAATAGGCGCTATACAGTTTTTGGTAACGCAATATGTGCCGCTGACAAAGCGGCCTCGACGCATCCATAGTGCGCTTCATCAAGCGGCACAAGCGGTAGTCGAAGGGTGTTTTTAATATAGCCCATTTGTGCTAAAGCCCATTTTGTCGGGGCGGGGCTTGGCTCGATAAAAAGCTGCTTGTGTAAGGGTTGTAGACAATCATCGATGGCTTTGGCCGCGGCAAAATCGGTTTTAGCCAGCTCGCAAACCGACGCCATCAATTTGGGGGCGACGTTAGCCGTGACCGAAATGGCGCCCGCAGCGCCTTCGTGGATGATTTGGCAATTGATTGGATCGTCACCGCTGTAAATAGCAAAATCTGCAGGGCAAATCCGTAGCAATTCGCGGCAACGCTCGATCGTGCTGGCCTCTTTGATGCCGATAATGTGTGGAATTTCAGCGAGTTTTTTGACGGTTTCTGGGGCAATGTCGCTACAGGTTCTGCCGGGTACGTTATAGAGAATCAACGGTAAATCACAGGCAGCGGCAATAGCAGAGAAATGCGCAAACAGGCCGCGTTGGTTGGGTTTGTTGTAATACGGGCTGACGGATAAATGGGCATCACAGCCAGCGGCTTGGGCGCCTTTTGCCAGATGGATAGCCTCTGCCGTGCTGTTGGCGCCAGTGCCTGCAATGACGGGGATGCGGCCGTTGACTTTGTTGGTGACGAATTGGATGCACTGGATATGCTCTTCGGGCGTGACTGTCGGTGACTCGCCTGTTGTGCCGACGGCGACGATACCGCGCGTGCCCTGTGCAATATGAAATTCAATGAGGCGTTCTAATGCATCCCAGTCAATTTGACCGTTAGGTTGCATGGGCGTGACGATGGCCACTAGTGATCCTGTAATCATAAACAGAACTCCTTTAATAAAGCTAGATTGACACCAATATTAACGCCCAAATCGAAAAATAACAACCATTGTTCGATGAAATGTTGTTGAGTAAGTTATGGATGGGCTACTGGACGGCAGTCAATGTTCGCAAAGGTTGATTGGTGTGAGAGACTATTCGGGCTGGTCAATATCAATTAATTTGGCTGGCAGGCTTTTGCCGCAGTGTGGGCAAGCGTCTGTTTTTGCGCTTTGGTTTTTGGAGGACATGGCCATTTGGTTTTGTAGAATTTTGTTGGCTTCTTCGGGCTCGATATCGAATTGCTCTTGTAGTGTTTTTAAGTGCTGGTATTCTTCGGGAGTGATAACGCCGTCTAGCAGAGCTTGTTTGACCGCGTCGCGATAATTGTCTTTGTTTTTATGGAGCTGCTCAGAAAATGCCGACGCCAGTATGCCCGCAGGTAGCGCGACAATGCCAATGCCAATGACGGTAATCAGCCCGCCAAAGACTTTACCCATCGGGGTAATCGGCGTGACATCGCCGTAACCGACGGTGGTGAGTGTAATCAGTGCCCACCACATCGCTTTGGGGATACTGCCAAAGGCTTCGGGCTGTGTCTTGCCCTCGATTAAGTAGATAAAGCTAGACGCAATAATCAACATAATTACCAGCACAAAGCACGCCGCCGCAAAAGAGCGACTTTCGTTGCGCAGTACAGTTAGCAGCGTGGTGATGGTCGAATTGTAACGGGTAAGCTTGAAAATCCGCAGTAACCGCAAAATACGCAAGAATCGCAGGTCGACAGAAATGAAAGCCAGTAACATCGGTAAAATCGCAAGTAAATCAATGATTGCCATGGGCGACATGGCGTATTTTAGACGGGCTTTGCTGGGTGGTAAGTCTTTGTATTTGGGGAGGTCTGGCGCAATCCATAGGCGCGCAAGGTATTCGACACTAAAGACACTGACTGCAACCACATCGATATAGCGTAATATATGGCCGTAAGTGCCGCTGATGCTAGGCTCTGATTCGAGGACAATCGAAATGATGCTGATAATGATGAGGCCAATAATCAACAGATTAACCGTGATGCTGAGCCTGTCCCTGCTGCTGTCATCTAGGGCTAAGGTAATTTTTTTTCGAAGCGGCGCAGTTTTGCTAGGCATACATGTTATAATTTAGTTCGATAGCTAGATTTTAGCAGAAACTCACCGATTGACGAAGCAATTAAGGTATATTCATGGTATCAGCATTGACAGCAGGGGAATTAACAATAGGGCAGGCGGTTCCACCGTTTGTGGGGCAAACCAATCAAGGGCAATGGCAGTTGACCGATTTTCTGGGGCAACAGGTGATTGTTTATTTTTATCCCAAAGACAATACCCCAGGCTGCAATAACGAAGCGCAAGACTTTAACCGCGCTATGCCAGAGATACAGTCGAAAAACGCAAGCGTCGTTGGGGTGTCGCTGGATAGCCTCGCCTCGCATCAAAAATTCAGTGATAAGTTTGATCTGACCTTTCCGCTGATAGCCGATGAAGATAAATCAATCAGTGAGTTATTTGGTGTGTATCAGCAAAAACAATTCATGGGTAAAACCTTTATGGGGATTGTCAGAAGCACCTTTGTCATCGATGAATCAGGTCACCTAAAACACGCTTGGCGACAAGTTAAAGTCAAAGGGCATGTTGACGACGTGTTATCGGTGTTATAATACGGGGTTTATAAATAATTGCCCTACAAGTAAGCGTCTTACAAGCGAATTGCTAATTGTTGGTCTTTTTGTTAATTTTTTATTAATTTTTTTGTTAATTTTTTTATGGCAGTAATATATTGATGGAAAAAACGCCAAAGCAAGTGGCATTTTTAATGCTAGAAAATTTTTCTATGATGGCTTTTTCGTCGACAATCGAGCCGATGCGTGCCGCTAATCGGTTGTATGGTCGAGATTTGTTTCAGTGGCAGCTGTTTTCTGTGGACGGTGGTCCTGTAACGGCAAGCAACCAAATCCAGCTAACGGTAGATGGTGCGATGGCGGCCATTAAACGCCCCGATTTGATTGTGCTGTGCAGCGGATTAGATGTCCAGCACATAGACTACAAAGCAATTAGCAAGATTTTATGGCCCTTTGCGAGCAATGAATCGGTCAGTATCGTTGGTGTCTGTACGGCGCCTTATATCTTAGCCAAATGTGGCCTGCTAGACCGCAGTCGTTGTACGATTCACTGGGAGAATTTAGCCAGTTTCCGTGAGGAGATGCCAGCACTGCTAGTGACTAACAATATCTATGAGATTGACGGTAACCGGATGACGTGTTCGGGTGGAACCGCGCCAATCGATATGATGCTGGAATTGATTCGGCAATCGTTTGATCAAGACTTAATGTTGGCGGTTGCCGACCAGTTTATGCACGAACGCGCAAGACCTGCGGATGAATCGCAAAAAATGGCAGAACATGTCCTCACATCACGGCAGTCGTCCAAACTCGCCGAAGCCATTCAGATTATGCAAAACCATATCGATGATCCGTTGTCTACCAATGAGGTCGCAGAAATTGCGGATGTGTCTTTGCGCCAATTAGAGCGTTTATTTAAAAAGTATAAAAATACAACGCCACAGCGTTATTATTTGTTCCTGCGGTTGCAACAAGCGCGGCGGTTGCTGTTGCAAACGAGTTTGTCAGTGTTGCAAGTGACGATTGCAACGGGGTTTTCCTCGCAGTCGCACTTTACTAAATGCTATCGTGATTTGTTTCATCATACACCTGGCAGCGAACGCAAAGTCATGCGAATTGATAAAACGACAGCCTTGGACGAGCCGTTAAGTGAGTCATTGAATGACGCGTTAGAAGAGGCGCTGGATGCGGCGAGGCGCTAGCGGATGCGTTAAATGGCGATTAAATGGGCAATTAAATCACGATTAAAAAATCCCGCTGAATGAATCGCTCATTCGCGGGATTTTTGATTTTTTATCGACTCTGAAACTAGGCGGATTATCTGTCGCTTAATCTCAGCGGGTTGTGATTTATTGTATTAGTTGTAAACCACTTTAATCGACGGTCCTTCGATATGAATCTCAACGCGGCGATTTTTTTGCATGCCTGCACGGGTTCGGTTGCTGGCAACAGGCTGCGTTTCGCCTTTGCCTTTTGCAACGATGGCACTGCTTGGGATGCCTTTGCCTTGTAGGTAGGTTGCTACCGCGGCAGCGCGTCGCTCTGATAATTTTTGGTTGTAGGCATGCGATGCGCGGCTATCTGTGTGTCCGATGACAACGACGCGATTGCTATCGCTAATCACACCGCGCGATTTTGCCTGCATTAAATGCGAGGCTAGCCCATCGAGCTCTTGTTGCCCTTGTGGTTTTAATACCGCTTTGTCGGTATCGAACCAAGTGCGGCCAGTATATCTAAAAGGCTGCGTGATAAGCCCCGGTGCATTGAAAACTTGCCCGTGGTGCTGGTTGTGGTGGTAGCTGGTGCTACACCCTGAAATGCCGATGACAAAGGTTGCGACGATGGCAAGACTTAAATTTCCTTTCATTGTTAAACTCTCCAATAAGTCAGTTTTTAGTTATTGTCAGCATAGCTTAATATGAAATGGCTTAAAAAACAACAGCCCATTTCAAATAAGTCGATTTTCTTTGCTGTGTCTCGTTTTTATTAAGCCCTGAATTCCATTTGCAAGGCATTTACCCAAGACATTACCAAGGCATTTGCACCTGTGTGATGGCGAAATAAAGCGCAATCAATGCGTATAGAAAATTATACGGGACTTTTGTGGTGCTTGTGTGGTGTTTTTGTGGTGCTTGTGTAGTGTTTGCCTAGGAGGGCTTTGTGCCGATTAAAATAGATAATAAAGTAGGCAAAAGTAGACAATAAAAAACCCGCGTTAATGCGGGTTTTTTATTGTCTTAAGCAGTGTTAATGGTGATTAGTTCGCCATTTTTTTAACGTGCTTTTCAACGCCTTGTACTTTAACTTCGACGCGACGGTTTTGTTGACGACCTGCTTCGGTTGCGTTGGTTGCAACAGGGTTTAGCTCGCCTTCACCGTATGCAGAAATCATGTTTGCAGGAATACCTAATTGAACTAGGTAATTGCGAACAGTCGCTGCACGACGCTCAGATAGGCCTTGGTTGTACTGAACAGAACCTTTGCTGTCAGTGTGACCAACGACTTCAACTTTGCTGACTTTAGCGATGCGGCCGAGTTCTTTGCCTTCTTTGATTTTGCTAGCAAGGGTTTCTAACTCTGCTTTGCCTTCGGCTCTCAAGTAAGACTTGTCAAAGTCGAATAGCGTGTGTGCGCCAAGTGTGAAAACTTCTTCAATCATTTTTGGTGGTGCTTCGTTACCACCACACTCAACGCGCTCATCGTTATAAACTGCTTCAACGCAATCGCCGAAACTATTCTTAACGACATTGCCACTGCTGTCAACTAATGCGTTAGGTGTTGTGTGGGCAGAGGCTGCGAAAGACGCCGCAGTCGCTGCAACTAGTACTAATTTTAAATTTTTGTTCATTTTTTTCTCCAAACAAAAGATAACTTGCAAGTTATATCCTAATTTAGTTTTATTATATAAAGAGTCCTGAAATATTAAAACTCCCGCCTATGATAATAGGCAACGCGAAAAAATGCAAAGAAAATAGCGAAATTATTACAATAATATTGCTTTGGCTGCTTGTTTAATACTTGTTTGCTGCTTGCGGCCTGCATAATAAATCCTGATTTGGCTGGCTGGCTGGATGGACGGATGACTGGATGACTGGGCGGCTAGGTGGGTGCTGGGTAGTTTGCCGTGCGCGCTCGTGGGCAGGCTCGTGGGTAGTGTAAATAATCATGACCAGCTATGCGTGATATGGCGAGCTTGTGTTAAAATAGCCGCTTTATAAGATGGATAAGTAGGAAAATATCATGACTGAATTCGCAAAACAAGTCGCACCAGTAAGTTTAGAAGGGGAAATGAAAGCCTCTTACCTAGATTATGCAATGAGTGTCATTGTTGGGCGAGCATTACCCGATGTGCGTGATGGGTTAAAGCCAGTGCATCGGCGTGTGCTTTATGCAATGGATAAAAACAACAATGCGTTTAATCGCCCTTATATCAAATCGGCGAGGATTGTCGGTGAAGTAATTGGTAAATACCACCCGCACGGTGACCAAGCGGTATATGACACCATTGTTCGCATGGCACAGCCGTTTTCGATGCGCAATATGCTGGTCGATGGACAAGGAAACTTTGGTTCAATTGATGGCGATGCCGCTGCTGCAATGCGTTATACTGAGATTCGCATGGCGAAAATCACGCACCGCCTGCTCGCCGATATTAATAAAGAAACAGTTGATTTTGTCCCGAACTACGATGGCAAAGAATTTGAACCAACGGTATTGCCAACGCTGGTGCCTAATTTGTTGGTCAATGGTGCTTCGGGTATCGCAGTCGGTATGGCGACAAACATCCCGCCGCACAATGTCGGCGAAGTCGTTAATGCGTGCTTGGTTGAGTTAGATAATGAAAATGCCACGGTAGATGACTTTTTGGCCGTGATGCCTGGGCCTGATTTTCCTACGGCGGCTATTCTCAATGGCTCTGAGGGCATTCGCCAAGCCTATGAAACGGGCAAAGGACGTTTGTTTGTTCGCTCCAAAACCCATGTCGAGACAATTAACGAAGTCAATGGACGCCAGGCCATTGTTATCGATGAGCTGCCTTATCAAGTTAACAAAGCACGCTTAGTTGAACGTGTCGCGCAGCTGATGAAAGAAAAAATCATCACAGGGATTTACGATTTGCGCGATGAATCGGATAAGCAAGGCATCCGTGTCGTGATTGAGTTAAATTTGGGCGAAGTGCCAGAAGTCATCCTCAATAACCTATTCCGTCAAACCCAATTGCAAGTGACGTTTGGTGTGAATATGGTGGCATTGCATGATGGCCGCCCCCAGCTATTACCGCTTAAGACGATTATCCGTGCCTTTTTAAAGCACCGCCGCGAGGTAGTTACACGGCGCACGATTTTTGATTTGCGCAAGGCAAAGAATCGCGCACATGTGTTAGAAGGTTTGACAGTTGCTTTACATAATATTGACGAAGTGATTGCCATGATTAAGCAATCACCAGGTCCAGCCGAAGCCAAAGAAGCGCTAGTATCAAAAGCGTGGCGCCCAGGTCAAGTGCTAGATATGTTGGCGCGTGCAGGCGCTGAAAACTCGCATCCTGATGAGCTGCCAGATACGTATGGGTTGCAGCAAGACGCGTATCACTTATCACCCGTGCAGGCCCAAGCAATACTGGATATGCGTTTGCACCGTTTGACAGGATTAGAGCAAGAAAAAATCATCGAGGAATACAAAACCCTGATTGAGCTCATCGAAGATTTGCTTGATATTCTAACCAACCCAGACCGCTTAATTCAGGTGATTCGTGAGGAGTTGATCGCGATTCGTGATGAATTTGCAGATGTACGCCGCACCCAAATTATCGACCAGCATATTAATCTGACCTTAGAGGACTTAATCGCCGAGGAGTCGTTGGTTGTGACGTGGTCGCATGATGGCTATGTTAAGTCACAGCCACTCGCTGATTATGAAGCGCAAAGACGTGGCGGTCGCGGTAAAAGCGCGACCAAAACCAAAGACGAAGATTTTGTCGAACGTCTATTTGTCGCCAATAGCCACGACACGTTGCTTAGCTTTACTAGCTATGGCAAGGTCTTTTGGATAAAAGTCTATGATTTACCGCAAGCGGGCCGTAATGCCAAAGGTAAACCGATTGTGAATTTGTTACAGCTAGACTCAGACGAAAAAGTACAAGCGGTACTCCCTGTGCGAGAATACCGTGACGATGCCTTTATTTTCTTTGCGACGCGAAATGGGGTGGTGAAAAAGACCCCGCTGTCTGCGTTTTCGAACCAGCGCGCTAACGGTATTATTGCGCTCAGTCTGCGAGACGGTGATGAATTGTTGGATGTGGGCGTTACAAACGGTCAGTGCGATGTCATGCTATTTAGCGATACAGGCAAAGTCATTCGATTTAATGAAAACGATGTGCGAAGCATGGGACGCACCGCCGCAGGGGTTCGCGGTATGCGATTGGTTGATAATAGTCGTATTGTTGATTTGGTGGTGGTTAACCCAGCGGACGATGTGGATATTTTAACTGCAACCATCCGTGGCTACGGCAAACGAACTGCGTTGGCAGAATACCCATTACGTGGTCGTGGTGGTCAAGGGGTTATTTCAATTCAAACCAGCGAGCGTAATGGTGCGGTTGTCGGTGCGATTCAAGTGACAGACAGCGAAGAAGTCATGCTGATTACTAACGGCGGCACGCTAATTCGCACCCGAGCAGCCGAGGTATCACGGGTAGGCCGAAATACGCAGGGTGTTAAACTGATTCGGATGGGTGAGGGCGAATCTTTGATTAGCGTGGTTAGAATCATTGATGACGAAGAAGCCGCTGAGGATGCCGCCGAGCTGGCTGTTGACGGCGCTAGCGCTGGAATCGGTGTCAGTGGTTCAGCGATTGATTCAGCGATTGACGTGTCGGTTGATAGCGCGTTTGATGAAGACGCTGGAAATATCGACGCGGATATTGACGATGATGCGGATAATGATGCGGATGATGCTGCGGATGAGTCGAGGGATTAATGGCAAATCAAGATTTACTGGTCTATCGCGATAAAATTGATGCAATAGATGAACAAATCCTCGCGTTGCTATCATCGCGCGCTGCGTGTGCCAAAGCAATCGGGCATATCAAGCAAAACCAAACCGTGGCAATGCCATTTTATCGGCCTGAACGCGAAAAAGCGGTACTAGAACGTTTGATGGATATGAATCCAGGCCCATTGCCAGATAAAGAAATCCGTCGCTTATTCCGTGAAGTGATGTCTGCGTGTTTAGCCTTAGAAATGCCGATGGATATTGCGTATTTGGGCCCAGAAGGGACTTACACACAAGCCGCAGTACTAAAGCAATTTGGTCATTCGGTTAATACCGTACCGCTACGCACCATCCCCGATGTGTTTAAGGCTGTACAATCAGAAAATGCCCATTTCGGTATTGTCCCTAGCGAAAATTCAACCGAAGGGGTGGTGACACATACGCTAGATATGTTGTTGCAATCGGATTTGCGTATTTGCGGTGAGATTTTATTGCGCATTCAGCACAACTTGCTATCCAATGCCGAAAGCTTGTCAGCCGTCAAAGCGGTTTATGCGCACGAACAAGCCTTGGCGCAGTGCCGTAACTGGCTAAACCGCTATATTCCTCATGCGGATTTGCGCCCCGTTTCAAGTAACGGCAAAGCGGCTGAAATTGCGGCAACAGAAGCCAACGCTGCCGCCATCGCAGGACAAATGGCATCGGATTTTTATGGCTTGAGTATTCTGGCTGCTGGTATTGAAGATGAAACCAATAATACGACCCGTTTTTTGGTCATTGGCAACCAACAGCTGACACCGACAGGCGATGACAAAACCAGCTTAGTGGTCTCGGCAAATAATCACCCTGGATTGCTACACCAATTACTCGAGCCAATCGCAAGGTATAAAGTCAATATGACACGTCTAGAGTCGCGTCCAGCGCGTCAAGCTATATGGGAATATGTGTTTTTTATTGATTTAGAAGGCCACGAACACGATGAAAAAACGGCATCGCTGTTAGCAGAAATAAAACGCACCGCGAGCTTTTTCAAAGTGCTTGGTTCTTATCCTGTTGGCACAGTATTTTAGTGCCTTAACTGTTTACTGGCATTCAATTGGACACATTGACAAACACAACTCGATACAATCATGTTGCGCTGATCGGTGTGGGCATGATTGGTGCTTCGTTTGTATTGGGGTTAAGGCAAGCGGGGCTTGTTGGCAAAGTGGTCGGTGTGGATGTCGCTGAGGCCGAATTAGTAACGGCTAAAACACTGGGCATTATTGACGAGACGGCCACCATTGACACACTACCACCAGTGGATTTGATTATTATTGCAACCCCCGTTGGTGTGATGCCCCGTATTTTTAACGCATTGGCGCATTATCCTTGGTTAGCCGATACCTTGATTACGGATGTTGGCAGCACCAAACAATCGGTAATTGCGGCCGCAGAAGCGGCTTTTCCCGATTGGCCGAGAAATTTTGTCCCAGGCCATCCCGTGGCAGGGCGTGAGTATATTGGGGTTGCTTATGCCGTTGCCGATATGTTTGATGGTTTCCGTGTGGTTTTAACGCCGCACGAGAAAAATGACCACGGTGCCGTAATGCGGGTTGCGGCGCTTTGGCAGGCTTGTGGCGCGCATGTCGAACAAATGTCGGCTAGCGCCCACGATCGCGTATTGGCGGCGACATCGCATTTGCCGCATGTGTTGTCTTATTGTTTGATGGAAAGCTTGGCAACGACAGAGTACGAAACGTCTATTTTTGATTATGCGGCGGGTGGTTTTAAGTCTTTTACCCGCACGGCATCGTCGAACCCAGTGATGTGGCGTGACATCTGTTTAAATAACAACACGGATATTCTGTATTGGTTAGACCACTATTTGGATACTTTGGCAGAAATGCGCGACTTAATTGCCGATGAGGCAGGCGATGAACTATTAGCCGTTTATGAGCGTGCGAAATCCATTCGGGATAACCATATCCACCTGACACAGACACAAAGTGTTGCTAAATCGAGCGATACAGCAACACAAACACTGGCATCATTTGTGTCAAAAGACAAAACTAAGTAAGGAATAACAACCCAGTAATATCAATAATAAGGCGAGTAGCGCGCGGTATTTTTTTAAGCGTTGCAAGTGATTAGACAGCAACCCAATGCCAATCAGCGTTGGCATTGTGCCCAAGCCAAAACAAGCCATCGCAATGACACTAAGCAAGGTGGTCGGGGCCGACAGAGAAACCGCCAAGGCGCTATAAACCAACGAACACGGAATCCATCCCCAAATAAGGCCAATCGCATAGACTTGGTATAGGTTTTTGGGTGGCATCCAAGGTGCAGCAAATTGGCGTAAGCGACGCCATAAGGCTTGGGCGGGCTGGGTAAAGAAACGCAATTTAGGGAATCGAACAAAATAACCTACGCCTAAATAAAGCATGATAAATGCCGCCAGCAATCTAACACTATTGGCATAGGGAATTAGCCCTGCCGTTTGCTCAGCAAATCGGTTGAGTAGGAGTGCAGATAAAAAAGCGATACATAAATAACTGCTTAATCGACCGAGGTTGTACAAATAAATAGGGGCGATGCGTGTTTGTTTGGGGCCAATTTGTAATAGCAGTTGTTGCAAGCCACCACACATCCCGATGCAATGACTGCTACCGAGTAGCCCGATAACAAACGTGGTTAGTAATAACGGTAGCTCAGTGATGGTCATCTGGGGGGAGTGGTTTTGTGGGTTGGTTTGCTTTTGTGGGTTGGTGAGTGTTGTGAGGATTGTTGGTTTTGTCGTCGTTGTCGCTTTCTTGCTCTCGCTCCTGTTTCTGTTCTTGCCCTTGTTTCTGCGCCTCTTTCTGCGCCTCTTCCTGCGCTTGGCCTTGCATGTGTGCATCGCTGTCGTCATCTAACAACACGCGATAAGCAGGGCTATCTAAGTCATCAAATTGTTGATGATTAACGGCCCAAAAAAAGGCGTAAACAGCCACCAGTAAAAGCGTAATGGTCAACGGAATTAAGACGTATAAAATACTCATGGCTTTATCCAGCTAATGCGCAGGGCATTGCTTAACACGACGAGCGAGCTCAATGACATGCCAAGCGCCGCCGCCCACGGCGGTAAAAAGCCCAAAATGGCCAGCGGAATCGCAGTGACATTATAACCAATTGATAGAATTAAATTTTGTATAATGATACGGCGTGTTTTTTTGGCAACTCGAAAAATAAACGGAATCTTGTTTAAATCGGGGCTAGGCAATACCATGTCAGATTGGCTACGCGATAACGCCGATGCATTACCGACTGCAATGGAGACATCGGCCTGAGCCAAGACAGGCGCATCATTAATGCCATCGCCAATCATCATCACGTGTTGTTGTTGCTGTTGGCTATGAGCGACTGCTTGTAATTTATGCTCAGGAGTTTGTTCGCCTCGGTAATCTGTGAGATTGAGTTTTTGCGCGATTTCTGCCACACGTGCGGTGCTATCTCCACTTAGAATCTGTAATGAAAGGTGGCGTAATTTTGTGATGGCACTGGCAGCGGCTGAATTAATCTCATCACTGAGGTGAAAACACGCGATGAGACTGTCAAGCCGTTTATCGTGAGACTGCTCATCGTGGGGTTGCTCTTCGCGGGATTGATTGGTTTGGCAAAGGTGGATGGCATTGGGCTGGGTTTGCTCTGCCAGCGCTGGGAAACGCTGTATAATGGCCTGCTGGCTACCGATAAAATAGGGCGTGCCATTCACGCGGCCGCTAACCCCTTCACTGGTAAAAATAGTCGTGTCTTCACTGTGGATGCTTGGGTTGATAAATGGTTTGAATGCCTTAGCGATAGGGTGGTGAATGCCGCTTTCTAGGGCCGCAGCAATGGCGAGAATATCCGTGTCAGCGTGTTCTGTCTTATTATATAGTTTGACAAGATGCATGTCATCGGTGGTCAGTGTTCCCGTCTTGTCAAATATCAATTGCGTGATTTTAGGGATGGCATCTAGCGCCATGTTATTGCGCATAAAAATACGATATTTGGCCAGTAAGCTTGATGCGCTGGCGTATGCAGTAGGAACAGACAGCGAGAGCGCGCAAGGGCACGTTGCCACGAGCACAGCCAGCATGACTTCAAAAGCACGTCGGTCATCAATAAACGCCCACCAAACGAAATAAGTCATTGAGGTAGAAAGTAAAATGAAAGCAACTACATAGGCGGAAATGCGGTCGGTAATTTCTTGTAGTTTGGGTTTTTGTGTGTGGGCGGATTGAATTAATTGCTGCGTTTTGGCGAGCGTGGTGTGGTTAGTCAGCGCAGTCATTTCAATAATCAGGGGTTGTTCTTGGTTGATTGAGCCTGCAAAGACAGTGTCGTTTGGTCCTTTTTTAATTGGTCGCGCCTCACCCGTCAATAACGATTCATCGACGGTCGATTGACCTGAAATGACCACACCATCGCCTGCAATGATATCGCCAGCAGGCACGCTAAGCCTGTCCCCTAGGGCGATAGACGCGAGTGGCGTAGGGCGCGTTTCGAACGATTTTCCGCTGGTCATCTTTCTGCTGGACGTCTTGTCGTCGATTGCTTGGGCTATTTGATTAGTTGCTTGATTGGCTGTTTGAGTGGCTGTTTGAGTAGTCTTGTCGACAACTTTCTGGACAACCTCGGGGAGTATTTGCTCGTTAAGGGCGCTATCGCGTTGAGCCTTGTTTTTGCCCATGACTTCTAAGTAACGACTGGCCGATAGGAAAAAAATAAACATCACCACCGAGTCAAAATAGATTTCACCTGCCCCCAAAAGGAGATGATACACGCTAAAGCAATACGCCAGCGTAATGGCGAGACCAACTGGTACATTCATGTTGAGCCGATAATATTGCGATCGCAGGATTTGTTTGAAGGTTTTTTGTGGCTGATAAAACCCTGCAATGGCCTGGTATAAGCTGTGTAAAAACGGGTAGCCCGCGTAAAAGAAAACGGGTGTCGTGATAAAGAAACTCACCCACTGTAAAAAGTGCTTGATGGGGTCTGACATATCGTAAAACGCACCCGCATAAAGCGCGACAGAGTACATCATGACTTGCATCATACCTAATCCAGCGACTGCTAGGCGCTTTAGCTGCGTTTTTCGGGTGGCCATATAAAATTGCTGCGCCGCATTTTGTTTGTCCAGTAGCGGCCGATATCCTAGTTTTGCGATAGTTTGTAATAGTGTGGATAGCGAGGTGGTATTGTCGTGCCATTGGATGCGTAGCGCTTGGGTCGAGGCATTACCTGCTGCATAGACGACACCAGCAATGCGCTGTAGGCTTTTTTCAATTAGCCACATGCAGGCGGCGCAATGCGTATCGGCAACAAATAGGTCAATTTGTCGCATTGACTGGCTGCGGTCGCTTGAGTCGTTTGAGTCGCCGAGGTCGCTTGGGTTATCTAGCTTAGCTAGCTTATTCAGGTCGTTAGGCTCGAGTTTGCTCGTGTATTTTTCATAAATCTCAGGCAAATCATAGGATGCATAATGGGCTGCACGTTCACTATCGACTTTGGGGGCACCTGTTCTGACGTTGTAGTAATTGGCCAGCCCACTGTCATGCACCCATTGGGTGACGCCGAGGCAGCCGTGGCAGCAAAAATGGGCAGTTTGTCCTCGAATAGGGGCTGAAATTTTGACGTGTGCGTCAATGGGCGTTAGGCAATGAAAACAAAGCGAAGACGTGTCTGGCATAAGAGTGACTATAGTAGCTATGCTGGGGTTATTTTGTGATGAGTAAGTAAATGGTCAAATTCGTGTGTTGGCGGTTAGCTACTTATTATCCGCTATCCGTCGTTGGCTGGCTCCCCGTCGTTGACTGGTTACTTGGCTCCTGACTGCCTGTTGGACTTAACAAAATTGAGGATTCTGATTGCAGTAGCCGCCCCTTAATACGCCAAATTTTTTCTGTGGCGCTGGTTTTTTCTGACGCTGTTTCTGATATTGTTTCTGATATCGCTTCTGATGTTCCTTCTGGTATTATGCTTTGTACGCCAATCATTTGTGCGTCAATGAGCAAGTCCCATTTATTACCCCGTATATTGTCAGGGGCTGCGACGGTGTATTGTTGCTCGCTGATACGTGTCAGCGGCAGGGAAAAATCTTGTTTTTCAAGGGTTGGGTGTCTAAATAATAAGGTCAGGGCGGTCATGCCGTCAATGCGCTGGTTAAAAGTCACAATGATTTTGTCAGGTGTCAGGGTAAGTCTGGCGAGCAAATCGCGTGAGGCGGCTACTGCTTCTAGCGGCGTGGCTTGGCCGGGGCTTTTGCCGCGCTGATGGTAGCTTTCGATAACACCCGAATCGGTATTCGTAATCGCAATGTATAATAAAGTAGCCGTGCCTGTTAAGGCTAACCCAGGCACAATGATTAAAAACAGCCAAACGTAAGGGTAGCGGTACCATGGCATGCCTGAGGTGGGGGATTGATTCATGGTTAGTCTCTGGTTACGTTTAGAAAGCGGGTCTGGGAACGGTGGACTTCCCCTGTGGTTGTGTTTTTGACGATTAATTCAATCGGCGTATTGTAGTTCGTGAGCAAATCTTTATCCGCTAGTATGCGTATCGTTGTGTCAAAGACTTCGCCTGATTTGACTGAGAACCCCGTTTGTGCGCCCTGAACGGTCAGACCGTCAATACCCGCTGCAGAAATCTCATAGTTGGCATCATCTAAGGTCTTGTTGAGTAGATTAATGCTATAGACATTTTCTATTTGGTTATTTGGGGCATAGCGTGCCAGTATGTTCCGGTCACGTTTGATGTTGAGCTCGATAGCACTAATCGTGATAACTTGATAGATAAGCACGCTAATACCTACCGCTAGGATAACGCCATAGCCTATTGTCTTGGGGCGAATATAGCGGGTTTTTTTGCCCATCATTTCATTGTCTGATGCGTAGCGAATCAGTCCTCTGGGTGCTTCGATTTGATCCATGACATCATTGCAGGCGTCAATACAGAGTGAGCAATTAATGCATTCGGATTGGTTACCATCACGAATATCGATGCCAACAGGGCATACTTGAACACATAGATTGCAGTCGATACAGTGTCCGTCTTGGTTTTCGCCGCGTTTGGCTTTGCGGCGTGGCTCACCCCGTTGTTTGTCATAGGCGATGAGCAAGGTGTTTTCGTCGTACATCGCGCCTTGAAAGCGGGCGTAAGGGCACATGGTTTTGCAGAATTGCTCGCGTAACCAGCCTGCGTTTAAATACGTCGCGCCAGCGTAAAAAAGCGCCCAAAAGGTGGCAGCAAAGCTCGCGCTTAAGGTGAAAAAGTCAGGAATCAGCGCGCGAATGGCGGTGAAATACCCGACAAAAGTTAGTCCTGTCCATAACGCGAGAATTATCCATAACGCATGTTTTGTGACTTTTTTGCGGATTTTTTGGGCATTCCAAGGTTGCTTGTCGAGTTTGATTTGTTGAATACGACTGCCTTCGGCGAACCGCTCTAGCCAAATAAATGCCTCGGTCCAAATTGTTTGCGGGCAGGCATAACCACACCAGACACGGCCGACTAAAGCGGTTAAGAAAAAGAGCGTCATCGCCATAATAAATAAAAATAGCGTCAGGATAATCAAATCCTGCGGCCAAATCACAATATCGAAAATATAAAATCGGCGGTTGGGCATGTCAAACAAGATAGCTTGGCGATTATCCCAGTTTAGCCAAGGGAGTAGAAAATAAATGGCTAGTAAAACAACGAGTCCATTGTCACGGATTTTGGCAAAAATGCCTTTGACTTCGCGCGGGTAGATTTTTTTGCGGCTTTCGTACAAATGAATGATTTTCTCATCAATTTGTGCTTGATTTGATGATGTTGATGCAGGTGTGTTGTTCGCGCGTTTTGTCATGGTGTACTACTTTGCTCAAAAGGTTATCAAAGGTTAGCAATAATCGTTAACAGGGATAACGTAGGTTAAAAGCCATTGGCTTAATTATATCACTTTCTGCCAAGGTATAGATGACAGCCATGCAATGCAGTTTAACCAAAGTAGCACAGAATAGCAGACAGTAGTACAGAGTGGCGAAGCGTGGCCTGTGTGATTTTTATGACACATTACACCGCCGTATTCGGTGTCAGTTTAGCAACGCGGTAAAAAAACACGACAATGGTAATGCCCCATGTGCCTCATGTGCCGCACTGTTGCTGTGCTGTTGCTGTTATAACTGAGTCGTTGCTACCGTTCTGTTGTTTACTGTGCGCTTGGGTTTTCTTGTGATAATGAGTAGATATAAGCCGCTAGCGTTTTGATTTTTTCTTCAGAAAGAATGTCAGCGTGCGCAGGCATGACGTTTTGACGACCATTGTAAATGCTGGTTAGCACGATACTGCGCAGGTTGTCAACGGCGTTGTCGCCAGTACCATAGAGCCAAATATCGTCGGTTAGGTTGGGGCCGCCGACAGCGGCAAGCCCTGTGCCGTCTGGCGCGTGACACGCCGCGCAGACATTTTGATAGGCTTTTTCACCCGCCGCATTAGGCTCGCCATTACCTGAGAGCGATAAAACGTATTCGGCGGTATCGTCGATGATGGTGTCTTTATCTAGCCCGTTATTTTCAGCAAAGACCATAAGCGGGTCTGTCTGTGTGGGCATGACGCCACGGCGACCTTGGGCAATGCTGTGGATAATCGCGGCGGGTTCGCCACCGTATAACCAATCACTATCGCGTAGGCTTGGGTAGCCGACTGCGCCACCCGCATCAGAGCCATGACAAACGGCACAGTTATTTAAAAATAAACGTTGCCCAGTTTGGATAGTTGCTGGATTTTGGGCGATTTCTTCGATAGGACCGTTGGTGATGGTGGCGTAGTACTCGCTGTATTTTTTATCGGTGAGTTGCAGGGCTTCTTCGTATTGCTTTTCTTTGGTCCAGCCGAGGAAACCTTCGTTGTTACCAAGCGCTGGGTAGGCAAAGACAAACCCAATCGCCCAAATCGACACCGCCAAGAACGTCCAAAACCACCATTTAGGTAAGGGTGAGTTTAGCTCGGTAATACCATCCCAGCTATGCCCTGTTTCTTCGTCGTCGTCTTTGCCGATCTTGATTTTAGACGTGCCCCACAATAATAAAATGTAGCCAACTAACGAAGCTAGGACAACAAATGTGACAAAGTAGCTAGCAAATGGACTCATTGTGATTCCTCATGTTTTGTTGAGTGAGAATGGGTTGATTGGTTGGGTTGATTTGAAAAATCGGCGTGCTCATCTAACGGGAGATGCGCCGCGTGGTCGTAGGTGTCACTTTTGCGCGTAAAAAAAAGTAACGCGCACATGGATAGAAACGCGCAAAATAGTAGTAAAGTCGGTAATCCTATCATGGGGACGCTACCTTTTAATGTTTCTGCCGACGCCAAGCCCTTGCAGGTAGGCAATGACGGCTTCGATTTCTGTTTTGCCTTCTAGGTCGTTGATGGCATTTTCGATTTGTGCTTCCGTATAAGGGTGCCCAAAGCTGTCTTTTAATGTGCGCATGCTTTTTTGGGTCAGTTCTGCGTCAACTGGCGTGGTTTCTAGCCAAGGGAATGCCGGCATGTTTGACTCAGGCACCAAAGTCCGTGGGTCGATTAAGTGTAAATAATGCCATTCATCAGAATAACGGCCGCCAACACGGGCTAAATCAGGTCCAGTCCGTTTTGAACCCCATTGGAATGGACGGTCATAAACCGACTCACAGGCGAGAGAATAGGCACCATAACGCTCGGTTTCCCAGCGAAAGGGGCGAATCATCTGTGAGTGACAGTTATAGCAACCTTCACGAACATAGATGTTAAAGCCAGCTTGCTCTAGGGCGGGGCGGGGTTTGACCCAGTCGCAAGGTTCGGTTAATTCATTTTGTGTAAATAATGGCATGATTTGTACCAGCCCACCCCAAATAATGGCAAGAACGGTGAGTAGCCCTAACCACGTGACACTTTTTTCAATGTGTGAATGCTTTAACATGTTAACCCTTTTAATTTAATCACAATACTATTAATCACTATTAACCACAATACTCAGAAAACAATACCTAGCCTCTAGCCTTTAGCCCTTATTAAGCCTTAGACTTTGGCCATTACAGGCGCTGGTGATGCGGCGCCATCAGTACGATTTAGTCCATCCAATACTTCGCCTGCTTTACAGGCACGATAAGTGATATAGAGGTTGTACGCCATTACGACCATTCCGCTGACATACAACACACCACCCAAGACGCGGGTTACGTAGTACGGATAGGTGGTTTTTAAGACTTCGACAAAAGAATACGCCAGCGTGCCATCAGCGTGGACTTCGCGCCATAAGAGCCCTTGCATAATGCCGGCTACCCACATGGCAGTCACGTATAGGACGATGCCGATGGAGGCTAGCCAAAAGTGGACTTCAATGAGCTTTTTGCTTTTCATGTGCTTTTGCCCGAATAGTCTGGGGAACATGCAATAGATTGAACCAATGGTAATCATGCCCACCCAGCCCAAAGCGCCTGAATGCACGTGACCAATAGTCCAGTCGGTATAGTGTGATAAGGAGTTGACAGTTTTGATGGCCATCATTGGGCCTTCAAACGTCGACATGCCATAAAAGGATAACGCCACGAATAAAAAACGGATAATCGGGTCGGTGACGAGCTTTTCCCAAGCGCCAGAAAGCGTCATAATACCATTAATCATACCGCCCCAAGACGGTACCCAAAGCACAACGGAAAATGCCATGCCAACGGTTTGCGTCCAGTTAGGCAGCGCGGTATAGTGCAAGTGGTGTGGTCCAGCCCACATGTAGATAGAAATCAGTGCCCAAAAGTGGACAATTGATAAGCGATACGAATAAATCGGGCGTTCTGCTTGAGCGGGGACAAAGTAGTACATCATGCCTAAAAAAGCCGCCGTTAGGAAAAATCCGACCGCATTGTGTCCGTACCACCATTGCACCATCGCGTCGACAGCGCCTGAATAAATAGGGTATGACAAATGCCAGTTAACGGGTACGGCCAAGCTGTTAAAAATATGCAAAATGGCAACCGCAATAATAAACGCACCGTAAAACCAAAGACCGACAAAAATATGCGGCTCTTCGCGTTTTGTAATCGTGCCGAAAAAGACCACCGCATAAGCGACCCAAACGATAGTTAGTGCAATATCCAGCGGCCAAATTAGTTCGGCGTATTCTTTGGATTGGGTAAAGCCCAGCGAATAAGTGATCACGGCAAGCGCCAATATCGCCTGATAACCCCAAAAGGTAAACATGGCAAGTTTAGGCATAAATAAACTGGCGCGGCAAGTGCGTTGCACGACAAAATACGAGGTGGCAAACAAAGCACACCCACCAAACCCAAAAATGACGCCGTTGGTATGGATTGGGCGAATGCGGTTAAAGCTGATATAAGGCGTCTCAAAGTTGAGCGCGGGCCAAGCGAGTTGGGATGCAGCCCAGACACCAATAAACATTGCCACGATACCCCAAAATACGGCCATTACCGTGAATAATTTAATGACTTTGTAGTCGTAGTTGATTGTCTTAGCTACCGTTTGCATGACTATTTGCCCCTGTTGAACGCTTAACGATTGTCGTAATAATGTATTCGTATTCGCAATAATATCTTGATAAGTTTTTTATAGCACGATTAACACTGCCGCGATTAAAGCTGCGATTAAAACACGCATAAAAATCTGCGCGCCATTTTTCTGTGCTGCTAACCTAATTATAGTAGCCTAGATGCCAACTTTTTTCAATAAAAAACCCCAATAACCTTATTACAGACTGGGTTATTGATGGGCGTATTAGGCGAGAAATGGCGCACGGTGTTTTGATATTTGGCGCATAAAGCGAGGCTTAGCATGATGGGTTATGCGGTGAAGTTAACGCGGTAAAGTTAATGCTTAACGCTGCAAATGGGCGAGGTAGCGTTTTTCAAGCCCCTTAAAAACCAAAACGATAATGGCCGTAATACACAAATAAATAAGCGCAGCGACAATAAACGGGGTATAGGGATCGTAATAATCGTTGCGTAGTTGCTTGGCAATCCCCGTTAGGTCGGTCACCGCGACCCATGATAGCACGGCAGAGCCATGCAGCATGTAAATCACTTCGTTACCATAGGCGGGTAGCGAGCGTCTAAAGGCGCTGGGTAGCATGATGCGGCGTAGTACTTGCCAGTTGCTAAGGCCGTAGGATTGTGCCGCTTCAATTTCCCCGTAATTGGTGTTGTTAAGTGCGCCACGTAGAATTTCGCAGGTGTAGGCGGCGGTGTTTAACGTCATGGCGGCAATTGCCCAAGGCCAGGCAGGTTTGATCACATGCCACCAAACCGTGTCGCGGATGCCATCGATGCCACCGAGTAGCAAGCCGAAGCCAAAGTAAAAAATATACAACTGAATCAACAACGGCGTACCACGAAAGATATAGCTAAAAAGCTCGGCAGGCCAGCGTACCAATGGATTTTTGGCGCTAGACATCATCGCGGTGGCAAAGGCTAAAATCAATCCCAGCAATAGTGAGACAGCGACCATCCACAGCGTCGTCCAAGTGCCAGCGAGGATGCGGTCGTAGTTGTCGATGATAATATTCCAGTTCATAGTTGGCTAGTAATGTTTATGTATGTTTATTTGATGATTGAGTAATGTTTGAGTAATAGTTGGGTGATTTTTGGGTAGTTGTTAGGTAGTTGTTAGTTAGGAAGAACGAATATAGCCAATGCTATAGTGTCTTTCCAGATAGCGAAAGACAATAATTGATAGGGTCGTAAAGCATAAAAAGACAACGCCTGCGAATAAGTAAAAGGTAAATTGATAGCCCGTGGCTTTGGCGGCATCGGCTGAGAGTTTGACGACATCTTGTAACGAAATGAGCGAGACTAATGCGGTTGCTTTGAGCATGACGAGCCAGTTATTGCTAATGCCAGGTAAAGCATGGCGCGTCATTTGGGGTAAAATAATGCGCCAAAAAATTCGCAGGCGGCTAAGCCCGTAGGCATTTGCGGCTTCGCGTTGGCCTGATGGCACGGCGAGGATTGCGCCACGAAACGTCTCTGCCATATAGGCGGTGTAAATCAGCCCGATGATAATAGCGCCTGCCCAAAACGGGCTAAAGTCAATCGCGCTCACGTCAACGCCGTTTTTGTCGGCCCAAGCAAACCGCGTGTCATTGATAAATTGTTGACCACCGTAAAAAATCAGGAGTAACAGAACCAGCTCAGGGATGCCGCGTATAATGGTGGTATAGGCAAGCCCTAGACCATTTAGTATACGAGAGTCTGACAACCGAGATAAGGCAATAAGCATACCTAAAACCAGTGAAATCAAGAGCGCCGTCAAGGCAACCAGCAGCGATAAACTCGCCCCTTTTAATAAAGTAGGTAACCATTGTGAAATGACATCGATGCTTTGCATAGTGGACTGGGTTGTTGTGTCGTGTTGTGTTATCTAGCGATGATTGACTGGTGGTTTAGCCATTGCGTAGGATAGGGCGGTACAGGGTAGCATTGGGTAGCATTGAGTAGCATTCGTCAGAAAATAACGCCTATAGATTTTACAAGGATTTTATAAGAATCTTATAAGGATTTTACAAGGTATCTATAGGCGTCTGGTATTTCATTGACTGTAATTACTCACCATAAACATCAATTTCAAAATACTTATCATTGATGGCCTTGTACGTACCGTTTTCACGGATGGTTTTGATGGCGTTATTGAAATCGGCTTTGAGTTCGTCTTGGCCTTGGCGGATACCAATAGCGATACCTTCACCGTAGTATTTTTCGTCGGTCAAATCAGGGCCAAAAAATTCATAGTTTTGTCCTGCTTCGGTATCTAAAAAACCTGCTTTTAGCGCAAGCGATTCGGCCGCAACAACATCGAGGCGACCAGCTTGTAAGTCGATATAGGCTTCGTCGTTGCTGTTATAGCGCTTGATATCAGCGACTTCACCAAATAAATCGGTTATGTGCTTGTCAAACGTAGTAGAGACTTGTACGCCGATGGTTTTGCCTGTCATGCTCTCAGGTGAAAATTCAACATCGCTACCTTTTTGACGGATGAGCTTGACTGGGATGCGGTAATAGCGGTCTGTGAAGTCAATGCTTTGTTTGCGTTCTTCGGTGGCGCTCATCGACGCGATGATGGCATCGATTTTTCGGCCTTTTAGGGCAGGAATTAGGCCATCCCAGTCGATTTGTACCAGTTCGCACTTGGCTTGCATGGTGTCGCATAGCGCATTAGCGATATCAATGTCAAAGCCCACGACTTCGCCCGATGAATTGACCTCAGAAAACGGCGGGTAAGCGCCTTCAACACCGATTTTTAAGTTTTTTTCGGCCAAGGCAAAGCTAGATGCTAATGTCATCACAGTGGCTAATACGATTTTACTTGATTTTTTCATGTGGTTTCTCCCAATAGTATGGATGGAAATGATGGAAAAGATTAAAAACAGATTATAGCACTAATTTATAAAATTCATAAAAAAATAAGCGCTGCTGTCGCTAAACGATAACGCTTATTTAATCATCATCCCAATTTCATGGTTTAAATTTCATTACCCAATATTACCCAATATTACCCAATACCATCTAGGCGTTATGGTTTAAACCCCATGTCGATATAGTCTTGGGCGTCGACGGCGGCAATCGCAGCCATATTGATAATGCGCCTGACCGTGGCGCTGCGCGATAAAATATGAACGGGGTGTTCGAGTCCCATCATCATCGGCCCAATAGTCACGCCGTCAGCAGCGACGACCTTCATGAGATTAAAGCCAATGTTGGCGGCATCTAAGTTAGGCATGATGAGAATATTGGCGTTGCCAGTGAGTTCGTTGTCGGGGAAAACTTCATGGCGGACACGATGCGAGAGTGCGGCATCGGCTTGCATTTCGCCTTCGACCATGAGCTCTGGGTATTTGGCTTTGAGGATTTCGCGCGCGCGCGCCATCTTGTCCACTTGCTCACGCCCTTGTTTCGAACCAAAATTCGAATGCGACAGCATGGCAATTTTGGGGATAACGCCAAATTTTTTGACATTGAGCACCGCGAGTTCAGCGATATTGACAATCTCATCGCAGGTTGGATTTTCGGTGACATTGGTGTCGCTGACAAAAACGGTACCCTTGGAGGTAATCAGCATACTTAACGTCGCCGGCTTGATGACGCCTGTGCGGGGTTTTAGTACGTGTAAAATGCTCTCTAAATGTCCTTCAAATCGTCCAATCGTCCCGCAGAGCATGGTGTCAACCAGTCCCAAATCGACCAATATTGCCCCCAAAATTGTTGGGCGTGTATTAATATCAACGCGTGCGGCGTGCGGATCAACGCCAAATCGTGCCGAACGCTTGTGGTAGTGCTTGATGCACTGTTGGTAGTAGACGTTATTTTGCTGGTCAATCAGTTCAAAATCTTTACCGATCGCCATATGCAGCCCAAGTTTGTCGAGTTTTTCCTGGATGCGTTTGGGGCGGCCGATGAGTACGGGGTGGCCGATGCCTTCTTCGATGATGGCTTTGGTGGCAAACAAGACGCGTTCCTCTTCGCCTTCGGTAAGGAGAATGCGTTTTTTGTTGGTGCGTGCGGCGGTAAACACGGGGCGCATCGACATGCCCGTTTTGTCAATCATGGCCTCTAGCTGCTTTTCATAAGCGGCTAAGTCGTCAAGCGGTCGTGCGGCAACGCCTGATTCCATCGCGGCCTTGGCAACAGCGGCAGGGATGACGGAAATCAATCGTGGGTCAAATGGCGTGGGGATAATGTAATTGGGGCCAAATTCGAGTTTGACGCCATAGGCGTTTAAGACTTCTTCGCCGACGGGCGCTTTGGCTAAATCCGCAATGGCTTTGACGCAGGCGAGTTTCATGGCCTCGTTAATTTCGGTCGCACCGACATCCAGCGCACCACGGAAAATATAAGGAAAACAAAGGACATTATTGACTTGGTTAGGAAAATCCGATCGCCCTGTGGCAATCATCACATCAGGGCGTGCGGCTTTGGCGACATCGGGCATGATTTCTGGGACGGGATTGGCTAATGCAAGTATTAAAGGATTGGGTGCCATGGATTGCACCATTTCAGGTGTGACTAAACCAGCCTGTGAGACACCCAAAAACACATCCGCGTTGACCAAGGCATCTGCTAGCGTGCGATGCGGTGAGTCAATAGCGTAGTCTTTTTTACGGCCTTGATCAGCGCCTTCGCGCCCAATATAGATAACCCCTTTGCTATCGCAAACGGTGATATTTTTTTTCGGTACACCGAGCGAGACAAATAAATCCAAACACGCCATGCCAGCCGCGCCTGCACCACTGGCGACAATACGGACTTCATCAACGGTTTTGCCCTGAATGCTGAGGGCGTTTAATAGGGCGGCGGTCGCGATAATCGCGGTGCCGTGTTGGTCGTCATGAAAGACGGGGATGCCCATGCGTTGTTTGAGTTTTTCTTCTATTTCAAAGCATTCGGGGGCTTTGATGTCCTCTAGGTTAATGCCGCCAAAGGTCGGCTCTAAGCTGGCCACAATGTCGATAAATTTATCGGGGTCGGTTTCGTTGATTTCGATATCAAAGACATCAATGCCCGCAAATTTTTTAAAGAGGACGCCTTTGCCCTCCATCACGGGTTTGGATGCCAGCGGGCCAATATTGCCCAGCCCCAGTACGGCCGTACCATTGGTAATGACCGCAACGAGGTTTTGGCGGGCGGTGAGGCTGGCTGCCTCAGCAGGGTCGTCAACGATGGCCTCGCAAGCGTACGCAACGCCAGGCGAATAGGCGAGTGCCAAATCACGCTGGTTGGACATGGATTTGGTGGCGGTAATTGCGACCTTGCCTGGCTTAGGTAGGCGGTGGTATTTTAGGCTTTGTTGTTTAAAGTCTTCGGATTGATCAGACATATTGGGGCTCACTTTAATTAAATGATATTTAAATAATATTTAAATGATACAGGGCAAAATATGCCACAAATTAACCGCGTATTATAGCAGACTGGTAGGCGACTGTGCGGTTTTTTATGCGAGTGAGGTAGATGGGTGAAATAGGTGAGTGGAATTGGTGAGGGAATTATCGGGTTGTTGTGGGTGGGTTGTTTTTTGTTGTGCTAGGTCGCTACGTTAGGTCGTTGTATGAAGTCGCTGCATAAAGTCGCTGCGCTGGGCCTGACTTTTTTTGAAAAAAGTCAGCAAAAAACGTTCCCCGATAGACCCTGCTGCGCATCCCCTCACAATGGCTTAAAAATCGGCGCGGATGAAACTCGCTTTGCTCAGACAGTCATCCGCTTTTATCCGATTTTACGCCATTACTCGGTGGTCTATAAGGGGTTGTGTAGGATTGCTGTTGCACGTAAAGTTTGCTATACATTTTGCTGTGAGGTGATTTGCCGAGAATTGTTTTTCGTTGTGCTAGGTCGTTACGTTAGGTCGTTGTATGAAGTCGCTGCATAAAGTCGCTGCATAAAGTCGCTGCATAAAGTCGCTGCGCTGGGCCTGACTTTTTTTGAAAAAAGTCAGCAAAAAACGTTCCCCGATAGACCCTGCTGCGCATCCCCTTGCAAATACAGCCTCCCGTCGGCGCAAATGGGAATTCGCTGCGCTCACCATTTGCTCACTTCCGAGGAAGGCCTATTTGCGCGGCGGTCTATAAGGGGCTGGTCTGTAGGGGCTGGTCTGTAGGAGATTTGTGTTTTCTACGATTTGGTGCGTTCGTAGACTTCAAATGCCATGGCGTAGGCATTTTTGTCATCGGCGGCGTGGTGAGTGCTGGCGGTTTGCTTAAACTGTGTCCAGTCAATGGCGGGTAAGTACGTGTCGCCATCGAAATCTGCCAGCACACGATTGAGGTAAATCTTATCGACGAGGGGTAAGGCCTCGGCAAATATTGCGGCACCACCGATGATGTGAATTTCTGATTGACAATTTTTGTCACTGCCGTCATTGTTATTGGCTTGATTATCCAGCCACTTTTGAGCAATAGCAATCGCGTCACTGACGCTCAACGTCACCTCGGCGTCAGGCAGTTGGTAATCGGGGTTGCGGGTGATGACGATATTGAGCCGATTGGGTAGGGCTTTGCCAATCGATTCGTACGTTTTGCGCCCCATGATAATCGGGCAGCCCGTGGTGATGGCCTTAAAATACGCCAAATCCCGTGGTAAGTGCCACGGGAGCTGGTTGTCACGGCCAATAATGTCGTTAGTCGAGGCCGCGACGATGAGGGTGATGGGGTTTTGGGTTTTGGTCGTGTTGTTTGACATAATGATGTTTTTTTAATCTATTGCTTTGATGCCAAAATAATCGACAGGGATGCCTTTTTTGTCAGTGATGATAATGGCTTCGCCGTACTGTGCGAATAATTTGAAAAAGTAAAAGTTATCACCATGTTCAGCTTTGTAGGCATCAATGAGTTTAACCATATCGGGCTCAATGGCGATGCGGTTCATTGCGCGTTCTGCGGTTTTTGGTAAATCTGCCAGTGCTTCGGGGCTGTTCATCGGGCGATAGCGTGAAACGATTTTTTCAGGGTTTAAGTCACCAACAAGACGTTCAGTTTGGTTGGTATCGAATAATTTGTCGAAGTCATTCATATTCGCCTCTTGGTTGAAGTAGTCTTCAAATGCACTATATAACATTGGTGGGTATGTTTTATAGGCATTTAAGTTGCTAATAGTTTTGATAGGGTCTATGCCAGGTTTGTATACTAAATCCTCTGTTCGTGGGGTGGCGATATAGCCACGGTGGGAAAGCACTTGTGCGACGGGGCGTTGATTATAGACCGTGGTGACACCGTAAATGATAAGGGCGGCCTGTGTGACGATGATAATACCTAAATCAAAGCGGAGTTCTTTTTTTGATTTGCGGTTGTTGTAAAGGAAAAAGGTGAGCAGTGGACCGATTACGAGGTCAACGGCAATCATAATGCGCATACCTTGCCAGCCGCCATTGATTTGAAAATGCGGCGCAGGAAACCAATAAACCAGCATAACCCACATGAAAATGGCAAAGACGATCAAGCTAAAGATTAAGTGTACACCGAGTGCCTTGAGTCGTCCGAAAAAATTAAACCCCTGATAGGGTTGGCGCTCGCCAAATAATGTGCTGAACATGTTCGTTCTCCAATAAAACTATTTAAACATTATAAATCAAATTCTAAATGACGCGTAATAAAAAACCCCGCCAAGGCGGGGTTTAGTATCAAGTTGTGTTAACAATTAACGACAAGCTGATGGTAAGTACTTGCGTGGTACAGTGGTTGGCTGCGTAGGAGCGTTGCCAGTAGCAGCTGTCCAGTTGTTGTCTGCACTATAGCCACAAACTGATTCATAGTTAGTTACGTCGCCAGATGAAATACGTGGCAGTACAGCGAAATTCAAAAACTGAGTTTGAACTGCTTCCGAAATGTTCTCAGTTACAGCGCCTGAAGGACGTGTTGCATGTGTGCCTGAATCAAATAGGACGGTGTTTAAATAACCTTTAGCGCCAGCAATACCGCCTAAGTTTCCAGACCAAGTAATAGCGGTCGGTGCTCCGCCAGCCTGAGCAGTTAATGCAGTGCCGAAAACACCTGCTACAGCTGAAGCTGCTCCTCCGATATATTGAGATTCGCGACATTGGTTGATGACTAGGTTGAATGCTTCTGCTTCTGCCTCTGCGCTCGTACCGTCACCATCACCAGCCCCAGGCATAAATCCATAATCGGTATGAAATTCACCTAAACTGATTCTTGCTGCGCCGCCACAGTTTAGTGTAGGGTCAGCCATTTTAGCACGGACGGTGTAGTTAAGGTAAGCTGGAATCGCAGTTGCTGCCAAAATACCGATGATTGCAACCACAATCATTAATTCGATTAGGGTAAAACCTTTTTGTACATTTTTCATTTTAGAACTCCTAAAATTTTAAGTTTAAATTAAAGTTAGTTTGATAACCACCTTACCTATAGCAATTGGCGTGCCAACTTTTTAAAATTAAATAAAATCATATATTTGAATTTTTGGTATAAGTGGTTTTCGTGGTATTGGGGTTGTATTTCGCTGCGCCTGTTTTTTTTGTTGCACCTGACTTTTTTAAAAAAGTCAGCAAAAACCTTCCCCCGATATACCATGCCCAGTATTCCAGTTCTAGTATTCCATGCCTAGAATACTGGGCATGCCCTCGTTAATCACTAACCATCGGCGCGAATGGAAACACGCTGCGCGCGCCATTCGCTGGTTTTTGATGGTGATTCCGATGGTGATTCCGATGGTGATGTGATTTTCTCGGTGGTATATAGGGGGTTGGATGTTTTTCGTCTCTGTTTGCTATCACTAGTAAGTAACCAAAAGAACGCACTATAGCCAAAAGAACGCACTATAGCCAGAAAAAGGCAATCGCAGGCACTGCCACCAACACCACAATAATATCTAATAACCACCCCATGCGTGCATAATCACCAAAGCGATAACCACCCGGTGACATCACCAGTAGGTTAGACTGATGCCCAATCGGCGATAAAAAGGTACACGACGCGCCAATACACACCGCCATCAAAAACGCCTCGACAGGATAGCCCAGACTGGTGGCGATACTCGCGCCAATCGGTGCCATAATCACCGCGGTCGCGGCGTTATTAATGACATCGGAGAGCAGCATGGAGATGATAATGACCACCCCGAGCAGGATATAGACAGAGGCGCCTTGACTGGCATGGACGATCCCATTGGCGATTAATCCTGTGGTGCCCGTGGTCTCTAGTGCTTGGCCAACAGGGATAAGGGCTGCCAGTAATACAATCACAGGCCACTCGACCGAGTTGTACAAATTACGCAGGTTGACAATTTTTGTCACCACCAATGCGCCCACGGCGGCAGTAAATGTCAGCGATGATGACAAATTTGTCAGTGAGGTGACCAAAATTGCCACCGCAAAAATAGCAATCGTGGTCCACATTTTGCGGTGCTTGCCCAGCGTGATGTTACGCTCAGCCAGCGGAAAACAGCCGAGGTATTCGAGCTTTGCCGCGAGGCTATCTTGGTCAGATTGAAGGAGCAACACATCGCCTGCGCGCAGTGTGGTGCGGTGTAGACGCTGCTTAATCGACTGCCCACGCCGTGAAATCGCCATCAGATTAATGCCGTGATTGGCGGATAAGTGCATCCCCGATGCGCTACGCCCAATCATGCGTGAATCAGGGCCGATAACCACCTCGACAATCGACACGGTGTCGGATTGTAGCGTCTGGGTATCGACTTTGGCATCGACCATTTCAAAATCTGCGTCATCGAGGAATTGTTGGATCGCATCGGGCTGCCCCTCGACGACCAAAATATCATTCTCGCGCAGGATTTCATACTGGGTCGGTGCGAGCATGCGTTGCTCGCCACGGACGATGGATAAAATCTGGATGGCTTCGCCCTCGCAGAGCTTTAACACACGGTACAAAGAGCGGTTGAGGTATTTGTTGTTTGCGGGGATGCGGACTTCGGTCATGTATTCAGACGCGGCGGCGAGTTGGTCATTGCTACTCGCGGCAGTGTCGCGTTTGGGTAAAAATCGCCAGCCAATAAACGATAAATACAACACACCCGCCAGCGCCACCAACATCCCAACGGGGGCAAAATCAAACATAGAAAACGCCGTGCCAGTTTGTTGCTCGCGATACGCCGAGATAATAATATTGGGTGGGGTGCCAATTAACGTCACCGTGCCGCCCAGCAACGAGGCGAATGAAATCGGCATCAGCATGCTGCCAGGGTGTGCCTTTTTGCGTTTGGCGAGTGCAACCGTAATCGGTAAAAATAATGCGAGCGCACCGACGTTATTCATAAACCCCGAGCAAACGGCAACAATCCCTGTGAGTAGGAATAACTGAATGCTGGTGTGCTGACCAAAGCCCTTGAGCCAGTTCGCAACGACCTCTAGTGCGCCTGAGTATTGCAGTGCATGTGAGATAATCAAAATCGCCGCAACCGTAATCACCGCAGGGTGTCCAAACCCTGAAAACATGGTGTTTTGGTCAACCAGCCCAAACAGCGTTGCCGTCACCAATGCCGTCATCGCCACAATATCGTAGCGCCACTTATTCCAAATGAATAGTCCGAGGGTCGCGACTAAAATGGCGGTAATTAACGCTTGGTCTGTCGTCATAAACTGGTCTCTATCGTTTTTCCAAACCCGCTATTATACTGGAAATTTACTATTGCGTGAAATAATCCCGATGATTGCTTGCGATGGCATGATTTTGACTTATGAATTGATTGCTAATTGATTGCTAATTGTTGTTTTTTAGTACGGCAGGGAGTGCTGTGCGGCTGTTTTTATCAGTAGTTAAGGCTTGTGCTTGGATTTGTTGGCGTAGCGCGTTGATACGATTAACAGGCAGTGGGTGCGACGAGGAAATTTCAACCCAAGCGCTCTTAGATGGCTGTACCACGCTAAATAATTCAAATAACTCAACGCCGCCATAGGCGTTGCCGTAGGTGTGATTGAGCAGGGCAATGCCAGCCTTGTCGGCGGATTTTTCGTCATCGCGCGAATAATTAAGCTGCAACAAATTGATACTCGCGCTGTCGATGCCGCGGGCGTTGGTGTCAAAAACGGCCGCCCAAATCATCCCAGTGAGGACGCTGCGGCTAAGTGCGCGTAACACATCACGATGCATGATATGTGCCATTTCATGGGCAATGACCATTGCTAGCATATTTTCGCTGTCCATGACGTCAATAAGCCCTTGGTTAATGACGATATGCCCGCCTAAGGTCGCAAATGCATTGATATCAGGGCTAGTGCTGTAGTGTAAGGTAAAGCTAAAATCGCGCAGGGGATGGTCGGGGTTTTGTCTCAGTGCAGACTGACGAATTTTGTCAGCGATGCCCTGTAGTGATTTGGTTTTGTTAGGGTAATCAGTGGTGACAAAAGGCGTCAGTGCGGTTTGCGTTGCGGTGTGGGTTAGGCGTTTTTCCACCGCAAACGGCACGTATTGCACGAGCTGGTTGGCAAAGAGCCAAATCAATCCGATGGCAATCGCTAACAAGATAACCAGTGCCGACAGGAGCTTGGCTGCTGTGACTAGCGGATGGGTTTTGCTGACGTTGACATTTTTTGTCAGAATAGGGTCTTCGTAATGCATTGGGCGTGTGTTTTATGTGGGCGTGTTAGATGGTGTAGGTGGCGGTACATAGTTGACAGCCGTGCCGTAGGCGAGGACTTCCATCATGGCGCTGGATTTGTTGCGTGTGCCGTAATTAATGTTGGCGGTTTCAAATTTGACATTGACCAGCATATTGGCACCTTGTTCTTTGGCGTTGGCCTTGAGCCTAAGTAGGGCTTCTCGGCGTGCGCGGTCCAATAGCGATTCGTACACGCTCATATTGCCGCCAAAAATGCCAATCAACCACGCCACAAATCGTTTGAACGGGTCAGAGGCAATCACGACATTGCCCATCATGGCGTTGATAACGTGGGCATTGTCTGGTGGGTATTTGCTGCTGATGACAATAATGTCAGCCAAGTCGAGTTCGCGTGATTCGATGCTCGCGTAGTGTTTGCGCTCGGCATGGCTGCCCCAAAAGTAACCGCCAGTCACAAGCGCAATAGCGAGGATAATTTCAAAATAATGTAGGATAAATGCCATGGCGGTTGACTATAGTGGTTTCTATGGTGGTTTTTATGGTAGTTTTTATGGTAGTTTTTATGGTAGTTTTTATGGTAGTTTTTATGGTGGCTTCTATGGCAGTCTTTATGGTGGGCTATAGATTACGAATTTGCGGCAGTTGTCTGTGCCGCTGTTTGTGTTGCTGTTGCTGTCTGTGCTGTTGTCTGTGTTGCTGCCGCTTTTTTCAGTACCACTGCCGTGCCGTAGGCGAGTATCTCAGAGGCGCCAGTGGTAATCGTTGAGGTTGAAAAACGAATATTTAATATCGCATTGGCGCCTTTGGCGGTGGCTTGTTCGACGAGCCTGTCTAGGGCCTCTTGGCGAGATTCTTCGAGTAACTCAGTGTAGCCACGTAATTCACCGCCCAAGAGGTTTTTAAATCCTGCCATAAAATCACGCCCGATATGTTTGGCGCGTACGGTGGAGCCTTGGACAATGCCTAGATGTTTGACAATATGGGTGTTGGGGATGACTTCAATCGTTGATAGTAACATGCAGAAAATCCTAAAAAAATGGGCAGTTATTGCGAGTGTTACGGATATTGTATGGTATTGCTGCAGTGCTGTCTAGTTGAAAGCACAGCCATGCCGTTATTTAACGAAATTGATAATGCTTTTTGAGTAAATCATAGGCGCGGTTAATGTCAACGCTGCGTTGGGTCGCTTCGGTTAATAAATCCGCAGGATAGCCACTGGCAATCAGATTGTCTGGGTGGTGGCGTTTGATTTGTTCACGGTAGGCACGCTTTATTTGTGTTGGTGTGGCGCTGTCATCTAGCCCCAAAATAGCGAGTGCCAGTTTGAGTCGGCGGGCTTTGGGGGTGAGTTGCTTGTCGAGGCGGGCTTTTTCGGCTTCAAAGCGGCGTTTGTCACGTTCTCTGCGGTGGGCTTCGGCGCGTTTTTCGGCGGCCGCATTGGCAGCGGTGAATGCGCCTAGACGAAATTCGTCCAATAAGTGCTGGTACTTGTCTTGAAAACCCAAACGCTGACTGAGTAACTTGAGGATGTGATACTCAGGGAATTGCGTGTTTTGACTGGCGTAGGCAAACGAGAATTGTGTCTCCAAAAAGGCATCGCAAAGCGCAGGCGTCATTTCGCAGTATTCAATAAAGGTTTCAATCGCCGCGTTGGTGTCGAAATCGGCAGCAGCCCCTTCGTGAAAATAGCGCGTGGCGGCATCAATGCGGGGGCGATCAAGCTGTAATCTCGCCATGATGTCGTCTAGGTGGGCTTGCTCGTGCTGACAGATTTCGCCATCACTGGCGGCGATGTGTCCAGCGAATAAAAACGTGGATTTAAAATAGTAAAAGCCAATATCTTGTTGGCTATACAGACGGCGTTCGCGTTGGCGTTGGTTGGCTTTGAGCTGGGCTTGTTTTTTTTGTAGTATTGGGCTGTCGCGCTGTGTCTCTAGTTGCCCAACAATCCAATCACTCAGCCAGTGTGCGCTCGCCCCTAGCCCTAGGCAAAATAACAACCAAAGCCATAACGCACTGCCTGTAAAGGTATTTAGTACGCTAGGAGAAATCGCCAATGCACAGGCGGTCAGGATAATTAAGCCAGAAAGGGTGGGTTTTAACATCGTTAAGTACTATTTGTTTAGTTAATATTTCCTATCATTGTGTTAAAATGCTTAGCGAACGGTTGTGAATTTCGTCAGCCATAAGGCGTAGCGTAATTAGCGGTTGTGTCGTCAGCATATGGCACGGGTTAATTCGGCTTGCGTTATTTGCTTGCGATGTTGCACGGCTATTATTGATCAGTCAATTCAGGAGTTCGTATGGTCTATCACCTACAAAACGAAATAATCAAGTTAGCAAAATCCAAATTAACCACGACACAGTTTAACCTAGCAAAACCCTTTTTAGAAAATTATTATGCCCTGACAGGGCGAGAGGACATGGAAAGTTTCTCGGGCGATACCCTGTTTTCAACCGCGTATGCGCATTTTCAGCTATTAACGACCTTTGATGGCAAATCAGACCAAGTCAGCGTCTATAACCCCAGTAAAAAAACGCACGGCTTTGGTGATGATTGCAGTGTGTTGGATGTGGTCGCGAAAGACCGCCGATTTTTGGTCGATTCGATTCAAATGGCGTTTGTACGCCTGAATCTCTCTATTCAGTTTTTTACCCATCCGATTTATAGCGCCACGTTTGACAGCAAAGGCAAAATTAAAGCGCTCGATTGTGCAGAGGAAAGCCACGAAGGCAATATTTCGGTAATCCACGTCGAGTTTGAGCGATTGCCCAAGGCCAAACTCAGTCTCATCAAAGCAGAAATCGAAAAAGTCCTCGCCAATATCACCGCCGCGACCGAAGACTGGCAAGCCATGTCAACGCGTGTCGATGAAGTGGTCAAAGCCATCCAGCGTTCGCGCAATCTACCGCAAACGGCTGAGACAATTATCGAAACGACTAAGTTTTTGGAATGGCTTAACGCGGGGCACTTTACCTTTTTGGGGTATCGCCAATACACACTAAAAAACCATGAAATGTACACGGTGGCGGACTCTGGGCTAGGTGTGCTACGAGATGACGGCAAGGGTGAGCTATCGCAAAGCTTTAGCAAGCTGCCTGCAAAACTCAAAGAACGCGCCCTCGCGCCTGAGCTGATGCTATTTTCAAAGTCCAACAATCTATCAACGATACACCGCCCTGCATACATGGATTTTATCGGCATTAAGCAGTTTGATGATGAAGGGAGCGTCACTGGCGAGCACCGTTTTTTGGGATTACTAACCGAAGAAGCGTATCGTTATGCACCGCATGATATCCCGCTGTTAGCGCACAAGGTCGATAATATTTTGGCATCAACCCACTTGCCGACCAACTCGCATGCGGCAAAATCGATTCTAAATATTATTTCGCAATTACCGCGCGACGAGTTATTTCAAGCCAGCAATGAGCAAGTCCTCAAAATGGCACTGGGGATTTTCCATCTGCGAGAGCGCGCCGCACTGCGGTTTTTCTCGCGGATTGATACCTTTGAAACGTATGTAGCGTGCTTTGTTTATCTGCCACGCGAGCGGTTTAATACGCGGTTGCGCCGCCGCATTCAGCAGTATTTAGTCGAGAAAATGAATGGCTCGGCATCTGAATTTAGCGTGCATTTTGGAGAAATGTTGCACGTACGTTTGCAAATTTTGGTACGTACCCAGCCAGGTAAAATTGCTAAGTTTGACGAAAAAGCGATTGAAGCGGATTTAACGGCCATGATGCTGAATTGGTCTGATCAGGTGCAACAATTACTGCAAACGCAACGAGGACAATCCGAAGGGAATTTGTTATTTAAACAGTTTGAAAAAATCACCCCGGTGGCTTACCAAGAAAGCGTCATACCAACGATTGCGGCACAAGATTTGCAATCGTTGAGTGAGCTGGATGACCATCAGCCCATTAAAGTCAATTTATATCGCGAAGTCGATGATAGCGATAACACCATGCGTTTAAAATTGTACGGGCGTGGTGAAAAAGCCAACTTATCCGATATTATGCCAATATTAGAGAATTTTGGCTTTATCGTGAATTCAGCCACCCCGTATCAGTTTAGTGCCGAAGGCGAAAGCGCCTTTTGGTTGGTTGATTTCTTGTTATTCTTGCCCGTTGCTAGCCGTGTTGATTTAGCGACGCTGCGACCGCATTTTGTCGAGGCCTTTACCAATACATGGTATGGCACCGATGATTCTGATGGGTTTGACCAGTTGGTGGTTTCATATGGTTTGCCCGCGCGCGATGTGGCCTTGCTACGCGCGGTTTCTAAATACGCGATACAGGCCAAAGCGCCATTCTCGCATGGCTATATGCAGCAGGCATTGAATAATAATGCCGATATTGCCGTACTGTTGGCGGCATTGTTCCACGCGCGTATGGGGCTGACTGTCAAAGCCCGTGATAAAAAAGTGAGCGCAATTTTAGCGGATATCGACACACGACTGGCAACCGTTGAAAGTCTAGATGAAGACCGTATTATTCGTTGGTATATTAATATTATCAATGCGATGCTGCGAACGAATTTCTATCAGGCAGACGCAAATGGTCAGCCCAAGGAGTATATTTCGTTTAAGCTCGAATCGGCAAAAATCCCTGATTTGCCGTTGCCTAGACCGCTGTATGAGATTTTTGTCTATTCAACACGTGTCGAGGCAATTCACCTGCGCGGCGGTAAAGTTGCGCGGGGTGGGTTGCGCTGGTCAGATCGATTTGAGGATTTCCGCACCGAAGTGTTGGGGTTGGTCAAAGCCCAAATCGTGAAAAACGCCGTTATTGTCCCCGTCGGCTCTAAAGGCGGGTTTATTGTTAAAAAACCTGATAATAGCAGCCGTGAGGCCTATGTCGAAGAGGGGATTCGTTGTTATAAAACCTTTATGTGTGGGTTGTTGGATATTACCGATAATATTGTTGCTGGCAAAGTTGTGCCACCCAAGGATGTCTATCGCCACGATGAAGACGACCCGTATTTGGTCGTTGCCGCCGATAAAGGAACCGCCACGTTTTCGGATATCGCCAACGGTGTGGCAGCATCATACGGATTTTGGTTGGGCGATGCATTTGCCTCGGGTGGCTCGGTCGGATATGACCACAAAGCCATGGGCATTACCGCTCGCGGGGCGTGGGAATCGGTCAAGCGTCATTTCCGCCACCTAGGTAAAGACACGCAAAAAGAAACCTTTACTGTGGTTGGTATCGGCGATATGAGCGGTGATGTTTTTGGTAACGGCATGTTGTTGTCCGATAAAATTCAATTGCTTGCTGCGTTTAACCATTTACATATTTTTATTGATCCAACGCCAGACGCCAAAAAATCCTTTGCAGAACGCCAGCGATTATTTGAATTACCACGCTCGTCTTGGGCAGACTATAATCAAAAGCTGATTTCAGCGGGTGGCGGGATTTTTTCGCGTAGCGATAAATCAATTACCATTACGCCGCAAATGCAAAAAGCCTTTGATATCAAAGAAAGTGCGTTGCCGCCCAATCAACTCATTAACCGATTGCTCAAAGCACCAGTTGATTTGCTTTGGAATGGTGGGATTGGTACTTATGTCAAGGCGGCTTCAGAGACGCACGCACAAGTCGGCGACAAAGCCAACGATGTCCTACGAATTAACGGCGAAGAATTACGCTGCAAGGTCATTGGTGAGGGCGGTAATCTCGGGTTTACTCAGTTAGGTCGGGTTGAATTTGCCAAAAATGGTGGGTTTGTTCTGACCGATGCGATTGATAATTCAGCTGGTGTGACGTGTTCAGATCACGAAGTGAATATCAAAATCTTGCTTAACCAAGCGGTCGAGGCAGGGGATTTGACGGTTGCTGCGCGTAATCAGTTATTGGAAAAAATGACCGATGAGGTAGCACAGTTAGTATTACGTCAAAACTATCAACAGCCGCAGGCAATCAGTATCGGTGTCTCAAACAAAAGCCTTTTCCTAGACCATACGCGGATTTTAAAGCACCTAGAAAAAACAGGGCGGCTAGATCGGGCGTTAGAGTTTTTGCCTGATGACGCAGAAATCGAGCGGCGGTTAGCCAGTGGTGAGGGGTTGTACGGGCCTGAATTGGCAGTGTTGTTGGCTTATTCAAAAATCCAACTGTTTGACGAGCTATTGGATTCTGATTTGCCTGATGCCAAGTTCTTCCAAGCGGATTTAAGCCGATATTTCCCGACGCCCTTGCGTAAGAAATACGCCAAATTGATGCAAACCCATCCGTTGCGACGCGAGATTATTGCCACGTTTTTGACCAATAGTATCCTAAATCATATGGGGTCGGTGTTTATCCAGCGAACCAAAGAAGAAAGCGGTCAATCGGCTAAGCAAATCGTGCTTGCTTATTGTGCTGCACGTAACATTTTTGGCGCACGTGAGCTGTGGGATAGCATTGATGCCTTGGACAATGTGGTCTCGGCTGATTTGCAAAATGACTTGCATCTGCGGGTTCGTAAAGCGCTGGAGTTAGGCTCTAATTGGTTGTTAATTAATCGACGAGATGCCATTGACATTGAGAAACTGGAAAAATCATTTGAGGATTTCGATAAAATCGCCGTACAGTTGGCGAAAATCCTACCCAAATCTACCGCCAAAATAGCCGAAGATGAAGTCAAGTCGTTGGTCAAGCAAGGTGTACCCAAAGCTTTGGCCGTCAAAATGGCGTACCTGTTATTCTCGGTGAGTGTGCTCGATATTATCGATTTAGCGACGAAGACCAACATGCCAGTCAACCATGTGGCGAGTGTGTTCTTTGGCCTTGCCGAGACCTTGCATATTTATTGGTTACGCCAATCGGTGGCAGGGCTTTACAATAATGATTACTGGCGTCGAAGAGCCTGTAACTCATTGATGCAAAATATTGTCAATAATTGGGTGAGTATCACTGAGCATGCCGTTAAACTCGACAAAAATGCAGATAAAGCCGTCATTAAATGGCAGGAAAATACCGAAAATGTCCATGCCAGTTATCAGGCGATTTTAACAGAAATCAGTAAGTCAGAAGCCGATGTTGCCCGCTTATCGGTTGCCGTGGGTGAGCTGAGTGCTTTGGCAAGAGGCTGATTTAAAAATTGACTGAGAAAGCTGACCGAGAAAGCTGGCTGAGAAAACTGACCGAGAGGCAGTCAATAAAGCAAACTGCAATAGGGTAAGCGGTAAGAAAACCACGCGTTAATAGGCGCGTGTAGTGACAAAGAAACAGGCGTGCCAACAAGGGCGCGCCTGTTTTTTATTGCGTGGTATTTGTTAGTGCTTCTTTATTTATTGTTTTTGTAGGTTGTTTTTGTAGGTTGTTTTTGTAGGTTGTTTCTGTGGGTTATTTATTTGGGGGTTGCTTCTGTGGGCGTTGCCAATTCTCGATATTGCGTTGTTTGCTGCGCGCGATGGCGAGATTTTCACTGGCGACGGGCTTGCTAATTGTCGAGCCTGCGCCAATCGTGGCACCGTGTGCAATATGGATGGGGGCGACTAAGGCGGTATTTGAACCAACAAAAACATTGTCTTCGATTGTTGTCAGGTGTTTATTTGCGCCATCGTAGTTACAGGTAATAGCCCCTGCGCCAATGTTGACATTGTCGCCGATAACGGCATCGCCAACATAGCTTAGGTGATTGATTTTGCTGTCTATACCAACGGTGGTGTTTTTAAGTTCGACAAAGTTGCCTATTTTGGTGGCATCGGCTAAGCGGGTGTTGGGACGAATTCGCGCAAAAGGACCGATTTGCGCCGCTGCCCCGATGGTGGCGTCTTCGATAATGGTGTTGGGTAAAATAACCGTGCCTGCGCCAATGTGACTGTTTTTGATGATGCAATTGGCACCGATGGTGACGTTATCTGCCAAATGGACATTGCCAATCAATAGACAATTAATGTCAATGCTGACATCTTGCCCGTGGGTGAGTTGTCCACGCATGTCAAAGCGATTCGGGTCGAACAGGGTGACACCGTTGTCGAGTAAGCTATCGGCTTGACGGCGTTGATAAATACGCTCCAATGTTGCCAACTGTTTTTTGTTATTGCAGCCCATGATTTGCTGGCTATCGGCTAGGCGGTAGGATTTGACGGGGTATCCATGCTGCGCTGCGAGCGCGACCACATCGGTGAGGTAGTATTCGTGTTGTTGGTTGTCGTTGGTGATTAACGGCAGTAGTGTTTTTAGCAGATCACCACGAATGGCAAAGCAGCCGCTGTTGATTTCTTGAATGGTTTTTTCAGTGGCGCTGGCTTCTTTTTCTTCAACAATGCGAGTGACATGTCCGTTAGTATCGCAAATAATACGGCCATAACCTGTGGGGTTGCCAAGATTAACGGTCAATACAGCAATACCACTGTCTTGGCTAGTTTTTGCCAGCGCAGTTAGTGTCTGCGGTTGAATGAGCGGCGCATCACCGACTAAAATTAGGTAAGTCGTTTCATCAGCGATATGCGGCAAGGCCTGCAAAACGGCGTGTCCTGTGCCTAATTGTTGCGCTTGTGTAATCCAAGTAATGTCAACGTGGGCAAAAGCAGATTGGATGCGCTCGCGTTCGTGTCCGCACACGACAATAGGCGGCTGTGCGGCTGGCTGTTCGGCTGGCTGTGTCGTTAGCTTTGTCGCTGTGGCCAACAGGTGTGCCAGCATAGGTTGACCGCCGATGGGGTGCAAGACTTTGGGTAATGCAGAATGCATACGCGTGCCTTTGCCAGCTGCGAGAATAATAACGCCTAACATAAGCGGCTCCTTTGTCATTTTTGGTTGCGCTCAATTATAACGCATAAACCCATTCATAGGCATGGATTTAAGAGAAAAAAAAGCGTATCATAAGGGTTCAAAACAGAGAATCATTTATTCATAAAAATTAAAGAGGAGCGCCATGTCTTATCCGGCATTGAAGAATTTAGGGGTTAACCGTCCCCACGAAATTAGTAGTTATACCTTGTATTCCAATAACGAAGTCGACACGCTTCGCATACGCTATACCCGCCAAAAAGGGTCGCTGTTGCCCACGGTGAAAAAGTTTAACTTCCCTAGACGACCATTGCCTGGTGTGCAGCTTAACCCCGGGGCAACGAATTTGACTGAAATTTCGCCTGCGTTAGAGGATGCATTGGCTGAATTGACTAAATTACTACAAAAAAACAAATCAGAGCAAAACAAAAAAGCCGAATTGATTCAAGAGTTAACTGAGTTTGAGGCCTATGTTGCTGACAGAATCTCAGAATTAAAAGCGGAAATCGAGCAACTATAACCACATGAACATGAAATATCTCAATCGATGGTTGAGTCAAAATAGGTGTGCAAATAATGAGTGCAAATAATGAGTGAAGATAATCAAAGCAATGAGCAGCGTGTCGATGACCTGTACCAGTCGCCTAAGGCGCCCATAACGCCTAAGCAGACCACCATGCTAGATGAAAATATGGCACACCCGAATTCAGGGACAGCGAATGCGATTTATATTCTGTATTTGGTGAATATTGTGGTGCCGTTTCTCGGTATTATTGGTGTCATAATGGCCTATGTTAAACAGTCAGAAAGTCCAGCATGGCTGCAGACGCATTTTCGATTTCAAATCCGTACATTTTGGATTGGCATACTGTATGTGGTGATCGGTATTATAACCCTTGCAATTATTATTGGGTTTTTTATTCTACTGTTTACTACCGTTTGGTACATTATTCGCTGTGCTAAGGGGATGAACGCGTTGTCTAACCGACAGCCGATAGAAAACCCCGCCAGTTGGCTGTTTTAACGGACGCAAATTCCTGCGTGGACGACGCGAAAATCAGTCGATAAAGCGTAACGAAAAAGGTTGACTAAAGCAGGTTAGCTAAAGATGTCACAGTGGTAGCGCGGTAGTAGTAGCGCGGTAGTATTATCGCGGTGAATTGATTATGATGGGATGGCGTAAGGTGACATAGCCTAACATCATGATTGCCTAATTTTTACGTAATGGATTATAACGTAATGAATGTTGGCGTAATGAATGTTAGCGTGATGAGTTTTAGCGTGATGAGTTTTAGCGTGATGAAAGGTAAGTTGATCAGTTAATTGGAGGCAACGATGCGTTTTTTGAAAAAGATATTCGGCTTAGACCCTGACAAAAGCACCCCGCAATCGTTGAAAACGGCGCCCGATGCGGTGAAAACGTCAACGGCGGAGAACTCAACGGCCGAGATTTCAACGCCCTCAGAAAGCGCGACAGCCAAAGCACCTGCGGCACAGGAGGCTGCGAGTAAGCGTCTCAAAGACAGCAGCTCCAAAAACAGCAATCTCAAAAACAGCAACCCAAAAAAACGGATTGAATGGATTAAATCGATTGCTGACATTGAATTGATGCTTGATTGTTATCAAGACGAACAGGATGAAATTGTAATCGATTGTGCCGATATGCGGCTGCGTGAGCTATTGACCGAGCAAACAGAGGCGGTGCCAATTGCGAGGATTAAATCGGCGTCACTTAGTTTCAAAACGCAAAAAACACTCGCGGCGGCGGCGGCATTGCCCGAGTTGCGGCAACATTTTTTGGACCAATGTGATGATGACCAGTCACTCAATGAGATTATTGCGAGGACGCAAGATGTACAGATTAAGCGACAAGCAATCGATAAATTATCTGACACGGATGCGTTGCAGGCCTTAGTCAAACAGGCAAAAGGCAAGGATAAAGCGCAGTATCGGCTTGCAAAATCTCGATTAGTCGCGGTCCGTGAGCGCCAGCAGACAAAGCTTACATTGGATGCGCAAGCGACAACACTGCAATCACAAATCGACACACAAACAGTCAGCGAAGCCAGCGTGGCGAAGTTTACCGAGCAACTGGCAGCAGTATCGCCTGATTTGACCGCGTCAGCGCGACAGCACTATCAACAGATTTTGACGATGGCGCAAGCGGCAGCACAAGAGTTACGGCAATTTCGTGATGCAAGGCACGAAATCTTAGCCACGGTGTCTGATTTGAATAGCCAGTTAACGGCGGGTGATTTTTCAGGCGATGAGACGGTTTTTCGCCGGCTAGTCGATAAACTGCAACAAGCATGGCAAGATTTGCCTATCTGGCAGTCGGCCGAGCGAGAGACGTTTGATATTCGGTTTGAGCAAGCCTTGGGTCAGCTCAATGAGGCGGCCGCCCCTTATTTTAGAGAAAAAACGGCTTATCAAGCGCAGCAAAGACTCTTGACGCAAGGGCAGCGCTGGATTAGCACCCAAACCTTTGTCAGCGCCAATATGATTGCTGATTGGCAATCTCGTTGGGAGGCATTACCCATCATCTCGGATCAGGTGGCTGCCAATGATTTGAATACACGCTATCGGCAAGTATTAGACAGCCTGCAAGCCAAAGCCCAACGATTACAGGCTCAGCAATTAGATAATGATGCCAACGTGCCGAAATTAATGGCAGAATTAAGGCAGTATATTGACGCGGGTGAGCTACAGCCTGCGTTGACAGCGCAAAATGACATCCGTAAGCGGCTGCAGTCTGAAGCAAGGTTATCCAAAGCGGTACACCAATCTATTATTGGCGAGTTCTCGACACTACAACAGCGTATTCACGAACTAAAATCATGGCAAAATTTTGGCAGTCAGCAAGCCAGAGAAACGTTAGTTGAAGCGATGCAAGCGCTGGCAGAAAAACCGAATATGGACCCTGAATTAAAGGCAGAAGCGGTACAGGCATTGCAAAAACGGTGGAAAGCCGTGGCAGGGCGCGCACCGCAATCGCTATGGGATCGTTTTCAACACGCCTCGGATGCGGCTTGGGCGCCTTGCGCTACGTATTTTAGCGAGCAACGACAGCAGTCAAGCGAGCTGCTGGCAGAGCGCTTGGCGTTTTTGGCGGCAGCAAAATCGCATATCCAGCGAATTGATTGGGATAAGCCCAATTGGTCTGCGATTGATTCGGCATTTAAAAAGTTTGAATCCGCCTGGAAAAATTTCCCAAAACTGCAAGAAAAGGATTACATCAAAGCAAAGCATGTTTATAAATCCGTTGCAAAGTCATGGGAAGGTCGGTTAGCGGCTGAGCGCAAAAATGAGTTGGCACGACGAGAGTCAATCATTCAACGTGCAAATGCATTGGCTGATACGGGTGTGACATCAGACAATGCAGCGGCGGTTATATCGACCATCAAACAACTAAAAAATGAATGGGCACCAACCGTACCGCTACGACGGCGCCAACAAGAGCAAGCGCTGTGGCAGCGTTTTCAAACGGCGTGCGAGAAAGTGTATAGTCAACACGACCGTATGATGTCGGCCGAGCGCTCTGAGCGCGATACGCTGATTAATCAGTACAATGAACAATTAGGTGCTCTGCAGGCGTGCGTTGAAAACGCGGCGACCATAGCAGACCTCATGCCAGATTACCGTAAACGCCTTGATGCGTTGGCTGATTTTGCTGATGCGCCAGCGTTTGCACAGCATCGGCTGAATCAACGGTTAGAAAAAATTAACACGCTGGTTTCGAATAAAAAAACACAGGAAAAACAAGCCCAGCAACAGCAGCAACTAGACTGCCTACGCCAGCAAGATGCCTATTGTACGCAGCTCGAAACGGTGTCATTATCTGAGTCGGCGCTGGCGGATTTGCGTGATAAATGGCAAGCACTGACGGCTACCGTAGCACTGACGGACGGACAGTCAGCTATGCAGGCACGGTTTGAGGCGGCAATTGCCGCGCAGCAATCAGGCTCGTTACCCGATGGGCGTGAAACGCAAGGGACGCATCATGATTTGGCGCGTGCCAAAGCGATTGCGCTGACGCTGGAGATTAGCAGTGACATGAATAGCCCGGCCACTTTTCAGGCGGATCGCCAAGCGATGCAATTAGCCAACTTGGACGCGGCACTTAATGGTGACAAATCGTTTGAGCACAATGCAACGCCTGAAGGGCGTTATGCATTAGCCGTTGAATGGTTCGCCTTGCCCAAAGGCGGACTAGCGACAAGCGACTACCCTTTGTCTGATTGGCAACAGCGTATCGACAATGTGCTGTCGCAGACAAAGATGGCATAACGACATGCAATAACAACATGCAATAACAAACACTTCATTTTAATATCTATTACTGTATAGGGGATAACACGAATGGCAACAGCAAAAGTAGTCTATCAAGGTCAATTACGTACTCAGGCGACGCATCTTGCCTCGGGTAATGAAATCACCACCGATGCGCCCGTGGATAATCACGGTAAAGGGCAAGCATTTTCACCGACTGACTTAGTCACCAGTGCGTTAGGTAGCTGTTTGATGACTATTATGGGTATCAAGGCTGAATCGCTGGGCGTGGACTTAACAGGGATGCATGCCGAAGTCACCAAAATAATGGCGACCTCACCGCGGCGTATCGCTGAAATTCATGTATCAATGCATATGCCCAGCACGATTGATGCAACGCATCGTCAGCAACTCGAGGCGGTCGCATTGGCGTGTCCTGTTAGCCAGAGCCTACACCCTGAGACCAAACAACACATTCAATTTCATTATGACACCTAAAAAATAGCGACACCTAAACAATAGCTAGCCGTTACGACCGTTACTAACGTATTGCCCAATTTAATTGTTTAATTGCTTAATTCTCTAATTGCCTACTTTCTTGTCGAATTTCCTCTCTAGACGTCCTGCTGGCTTGCGGTTATCAGGCACTGTGTTAGCCAAACTATTGGGCAGTGCAGTGATGTTAGCATTGGTGCTTGCGATTTTGGCCGCAATCTTACCACTATTTTTTATTTCGGTGGATGGCACGCGGGCGCGCTTTTCTGACTTATTGTCGCTACTCAATAATCAATGGATACAGCGCGTGATTTGGTTTAGTTTTTACCAAGCCACGTTATCCACGTTGATTAGTGTTGGGCTTGGGCTATTGGTCGCGGGTGCGCTTATGCGCCAACGGTTTTGGGGGCGGCAATTATTAATCGGTGGGTTGACTTTACCCATGGTGACGCCAGTTATTGTGATGGTTTTTGCCCTGATACAAATTTATGGAACGAATGGCTGGGTAAATACCACATTAGCTGCGTTACAGCTACCCAAAGTAGGTCCGATTTATGGATTGTCGGGCATTTTGTTGGCGCATGTCAGCTTTAATCTGCCGCTTGCGGTATTTTGTCTATTACAAATGTGGCAAACGCTACCTAGATCATTATCTAAGCAAGCGGCACAATTGTCGCTCAATCCTTGGCAGCGGTTTGTTTTGGCCGAGTGGCCTTATTTGAAAAAGACGATAGGGCGTACCGCTTTGTTGATTTTTTTGCTGTGTTTTGGTAGCTTTACCGTGGTGTTGACATTAGGCGGCGGGCCGAATGCAACGACCTTAGAAGTAGCCGTTTATCAAGCGATTAAATTTGAATTTGAGCCGCAAAAAGCTGGGTTGCTGGCGATGTTGCAAATATTGATTTGTGTTGCGGTTGGGGTTTTTTGGTTGCGGTTGGGCGGACAGCAAGCCGTGACATTGCCTACGCAACTACCTACACAACTGCCTACGCAACTGACACAATCCATCAGATGCTTTCAGCGACCGCTAGGCAAGTGGATAGACTATGCGTGGATTATGCTGCTAGTGTGGTTGTTGGTGTTGCCTTTATTGGCGGTTTTGTGGTCAGGGTTGTGGTCGGGGGTGTCGTCGGGTTCGTCTAGCAACGGGTTTTCGATATTGGTCGATGCGCGTTTTTGGCAGGCGCTATTGAAAAGCGTGGGGATTGCTTTGGTCAGTGCAACGTTGGCGATTGTTTGTGGTCTATTTTTTAGTTATTTTTTAACATCGCTGTCGGTTAAGCGTCAGTTATGGGTTGAGTTTTCGGGGCTGATAGGGTTTGTCGTTCCGCCCGTTATTTTGGGCGCGGGTTGGTTTATTATTACCTATCAGTGGATAGACATTCAGGCTGGCGGGCTCGCGTTAATCGTCTCTATTCATATAATGATGACGCTCCCTTATGCGGTTAGAATTTTTTATCCGAGATGGGTGCAAATACAGGCACAGTCTCAGTTAAGTACGATGTTAGGGGTTTCAGGGCTTGCCTATTTAACGGGTATTGCGTTACCGCAATTAGCCCCTGAATTACGCAAGGCAACTGTGCTGGCAATTTGTTTGTCACTGGGGGATTTGGGTGCCGTTGCGCTCTTTGCAAGCTCAGATACACCGACGTTGCCGCTACTCATTTATGATTTGCTAGGGCGTTACGAAGTCAACCAAGCGGGTGTTGTTGCAGCTGTGCTCATGCTATTGTGTATGGCATTTGGGGCGTTATTATTACGCGGGAATATGCCGAGTAATCTACAAGGTAATCCACGGGACAATCTACGGGGCAATTCACGAGGGAGTCAGCATGTTGGTGGTTGAAAAAATCGCGGCAACCTACCCTGAATTCACCTTGGCTGCGGATTTTCAGGCAGGTGCAGGTGAAATATTGGTAGTCAGCGGGCCGAGTGGCGCAGGAAAAACCACGCTGATTGAATTAATCGCAGGGTTTATTCCCATGCAGCAGGGGCGAATCCTGTTAGACAGCAAAGACATCAGCCAATGTGCGCCCAGTGCACGAAATATGATGACGATTTTTCAGTCGAATAATGACTTTCCACATCTGAGTGTGGAGAAAAATGTCTTGTTGGGTGCAACGCCACTATTGCGTCATTTGCCACGGTTTCGATCGCAGGTTGATGCCGCAATGGCAGCAGTCGGGTTGTCAGCATTTGCAAAGCGTCTGCCCGATGCCTTGTCAGGTGGTCAGCGTCAGCGCATTGCACTGGCGCGAAGCTTACTAAGCCAGCGGCGGGTATGGCTGCTCGATGAACCATTTGCCGCTTTAGGCCCACGGATGCGGGTAGAACAGCTACAATTAATTCAGCAGCTAACCGTCAGCAATCAACTGATCACCTTAGTCGTCACACACCAACCGCAGGAAATGCGTTTGGCTGATCGGTTGTTATTTTTAAACGAAGGTAAAATCAGTACCATCGGTGATTTAAACGCATTACTGGATAACCCGCCCGCTGCGTTGGCTGCGTATCTGGCGGATTAGTTTGCGCTGGTATTTGCGCTGGTATTTAGCTTTGACGTTTTATTACTGGTATTGACGTTGCAAGTGTCTAACCCATGCCCAAGCAAGGCCAAAGGCAAAGCCTGCCAAATGCGCAGCGTTGGCAATGCCGCCACCAAATAACCCAACAGCAGACAGTAGCATAAATCCAATCAGGAAAAACGCGATATTATCAGGGATTGGGGCAGGGTAAAATGAAAGTTTGGGACGCAAAAATAAATACCCCAATTGCGCAAACACTACACCGCTTAAGCCCCCGAATAGTCCAGGTGAAAAATACGCTTGGCAACTATTACTGACGAGTGCCGCCAATAAAATAAAGCCGAGAAAATAACGGCTACCATCGGTTTGTTCGATGCGAGTGCCAAAATAGTAAAACCAAATCAGGTTAAATGCCAAGTGTGCAAAAATAATCCCCAGCATAGGGAAATGTAAGAAAATCGGTGTAATCAACCGCCACCACTGGCCGTTTGCAATGCGTGTCCAGTCGAAATGAAACCACAGTAATACGTCAAAAAAATAGCCAAACCCCGTGAGCAAACTAATCACCGTGCTTAACACCATGAATAACGTGAGAATAGGGTAGCGTTTAGCGAATGTCGTGAGTTGGGGATTGATTTGCATGAGTTATAGTCAAGGTCAAGCGGTGCGTGAGGGGCTAATGCGTTATTCTATAACGCCAGCCATTGCCATGCAATAAAAAAGCCCCCAGAAGGGGGCTTGATTATGACATTCTACGAATCGTTATGGGTTAATGACTATTGTGAATGTACGCGATGCTGTCTCACTAGCGGTCGAGGTCGCTTGAACTTCAAAGGTATAAGTACCTGCAGTGGTTGGGTTGCCACTGATTACGCCCGTTGCTGTATCTAGCGATAAACCAGGCGGTAAACTACCTGAGAGCAAGGCAAAGCTAGACGCTGTTCCGCCTGATACGGCAAGGGTCTCAGAATAGGCTGTACTAACAGTGCCGTTTGGTAAGTTGGCGGCGGTAGTGATCTCAAAGCTCGGGGTTGTTATGCCACCGCCAGTGTCCCCACGAATGATAAACGGAAGTACACTTTCGTAAGATACGCCATTGCCATCTGTGATGGTGAAAATGATAGCATGACCGTCTGCAGGCGTGTTGTCGCAGACAGAGCCATTAACAGTCACTTGGGTTGTGTTGGCGGTAACGGTAACCTCGAGACCTGTCAAAGTCTCACCATTTGCATTAACCAATGGAACGGCAGCATTTGCACCCAGTGATGTTTGAATGCCATTCGCATCCATAGACCACGCATAAGGTGTGGTTGGTGTATAACCATTAGCGCCTGAAATTGTGAATACTTGTGTGTAAGGAACGCAAGGATCGCCACTGGCAGGTCGTGTTACGTCTCTAAATGCTAAGGGGGCTATGACTAATCCGCCACGTACAATCTCGATAGTGATTTCTCGCTGGTCGGTGCTACCATCAGTACCTGTAACTTCTACGGTGAAGCTGTAGTCGCCCGCAATCGACGGTGTGCCAGAAATGGTCCCATCTTCGTTAACGGTTAGCCCAGGTGGGACATTGCCTCCTGTGATGATAAATCGCACAGGCGTTGCACCACTGGTTGGAATGTTGAAGTTATAAGAAACACCAACGGCTCCTTGGGGTCCATCCGATGCCGTAATTTTAATTGGGGCTGAGGGTGGGATAATGTCATTCGTGACGACAATCGTGCGAGATGCGGTGACTAATTGCTGAATACCATTATCCACATTGTTATCGGCAGCGTCTGCATTGGCTGTAATCGTGAGCAATCCTGTTTGGTTAGCAATTGCACTCAGCGAAGCAACGCCACTCTCTGTAAAGGCATTGACTGATTGACCTATTTGTCCTCTAAATCCAAGAGTAGTTCCAGCGAGACCGCTAGCGGTAACAATTAGATTGCTGTCTTCGGGATTGTTGACTGGGTTTCCTGCTTCGTCAGTAATGATGACGGCGATGTCTGTTGGTCTGTTGGGATTGATTTGACTTGGGCTGGCTATGCTTAAGTTATAAGCACTACCTGTGCTGGGGTATTCTACATCAAAATTGACGAATTTAGTATCACTGACAACTCCATCAGCCCCTTCGGCATAAACAGAAAGTACTATCCTTCCTTGTTGTCCATCGCCAGCGGCTACAGCTAGTCTTCCACGCCCACCATTTAGGTCGATTGGTACGCCGCCAAGAGGCACGTTAATGTCGACTTCATTGCCGTTTTCGTCAGTTATAGTTTCATAACAATCGGCATTTTCTAGATCAAAGCAGTATATAACAGCATTGAATAACGAACCTAATCCAGTTATTTGTGCATAAACTTCTTCATCACCTGTTTCAAGTGGTCGGTCTAGCTGGCTGGCATATACATCAACAAATGCAAACTGTCGATTGGACAGACCTTCTAGGTTGACCCCTTGCGGGTTGGGTTCGATAATTGAGCGACTGACGGTGACTTCAATTTGGGGTTTTTCTCCGCCAAAAAAATCATCTCCACCACCACATGCCGATAGCAGTACAGCGAGTCCTGAGAGTAATAGTGTTTTCATTTTCATAATAACTTCCTTTCGTTAATGCGTTTGATTAATGTGATTGAATGTGTATGCTCAAATTAATTTCTAATTTCTGAAAATTTATCCTCAGAAACGTAGCGCTTGTCGACTATTTTAGGCGTGACAAAAATAAGCAGTTCACTTTTTTGCACGCTGTTTAGGTCACGTCTAAATGCTCTGCCGACAACAGGTAAATCACCAAGCACAGGTACTTTAGAAACGGACTTGGTTTTGGTCTGTTCATAGACACCGCCAAGCACAACGGTTTGGCCGTTGTCAACCAACACTTGCGTCGATACATTATTAGTATTAATAGAAGGGACAACACCATCCAATGTCTGAGTTAGTGCACCAACAGTATCTTTGTCAATTTCTAGTATCATGTCAACCATTTGATTAGGTGCAATTTTTGGGGTAACATTGAGTTCTAGGTTGACCTCTTTAAATGCTACGGTTGGTGTGCCAGAATCGTCTCGAGTGGTGTAAGGAATCTCTGTGCCTTGAGAAATATTTGCAGAGTTTCCATCTTGGGTAATAACGCGTGGACTAGAGATGATTTCTCCTCGACCTTCGTTTTCTAACGCTGATAATTCTAAATCAAGCAAGAAGTCACTACCTAGTAATTGGACTCCTAAAATTCCTGTTGGATTTGATGAGCCTAAATTGACCCCTAGACGATTGTTTAATGATGGGGCGGTAATAGCAGATGAAGAGCCTGAGGCAAGATTGTCTCTGGCGCTGGAGGTGATGGTATCAGCTGCTGCCAATGAGCCGCCCCCACCAATAATATTGCCACCAGACGCGCCAACGAATGCACCACCCCAACGAATACCTAACTCGTGGGTAAAGTCGTTAGAGGCAGAAACAATGCGTGCATCTATCAATACTTGGTTTACCGCAACGTCAAGTTCGCCAATTAACGCACGTACTTTTTGGATGCTGCTAGGAACGTCGTTGACAATTAACGTATTTGTTCTTGGGTCAACTGCAATAGTCCCTCTTGCAGAAAGTAGTCCGTTGTTATTTCTTCCTTCTGCACCTGATGTGCTTCGGTTGGTATCGCGAATAATTTTTTCTAAATTTTCAGCGCGCGCATACTGGATTTGAATTAATTGGCTTTGTGTTGGCGCAAGCTCACGCTCAACATTGACAATGTCATAAGCGGCGCGTTTGTTGCCAGCAATAGTTGCTGCTGGGGCGACATAAATAACGCCACTATTTTCTTCTTTACCCAGTCCTTTAGTTTGTAGGATAATGTCCAATGCTTGATCCCAAGGTACGTCGTTAAGTCTTAGCGTAATGCTGCCACTGACTTCGTCACTCACAACAATATTGGTGTTGGTGAAGTCTCCGATAAGCTGTAGTACGGCTCTAACCTCAATGTCTTGGAAATTCAGTGATAACGGCTCACCGTCATATTGTTTTCTGCTGTCACCTGGTGGGAGTAATGCCTGGTCTAGCTCTTCTTTTAGTGGTTTGCTCAGCTCAATTAAGAAACGATTGTCACTTTGATAAGAAACAATCTCATAATTGTCGGTAAGTGTATCAATTTGTAGTTGATTTTTGCGGATGTCAACGTGTTTTGCAGGCGTGCCAAAATCTTGGACATTTAAGCGTTTAGCTTGGCCAAATTGACTGCCTCTGAGCTGTGCAATAATTTTTGTACCTTGACGCTGGATATCGACCGACGCGTTTTCGTGGGGTAAAGCAATTTCTACAACGCCTTGTCCTTCTGCGCCACGTTTAAAATCTACCGTTGAAGCTTGGTTGGCGACAGCCTCCGGCACACGTTGCGATTTGACTTGACTAGGCTCTTGGATCGCTATCGTGATTTTGTTATCGGTATCTACTATTTTATAGGGACTTGCCTTTGTTAAATTAATCGTCGCCCTGACGCGGTCATCGCCTTCAATTACGGCTATGTCGGTCACTAACGGACTCTTGATTTCTGTAACACTACTTGTCAGGTTGCTCTTCCCATTAGGGATGTCAATGACAATTTTCGCAGGCTCATTCAAGCTATAAGACGAAACGCCAGAGAAGCCAGAACCAATAAGCTGAATTTCATAAGCACCGTCTGCATTTCGTCCAGAGATGACACTGTTAATGTCTCCTGCCCAAGCTGGCGTAACAGCCAACGTTGTCGCGATGATTAAAGACAATGGTTTAGTTTGTTTTAACATGGTTATTCCTTTCATAATTTTAACCTCTATTGCTTGATGACCATGACGGTTTTTTTATCTTCCCAGCAGCCGCCTGTTCTAAATTTTTCTTGGATGACAAGTGCTGTTTCCCTAATTTCGAACACCCTGCCATGATTTTTACCTAAGTACTCTCCAACTTGGATCTCTATGACGCCATGACTAGGCGTTTTAATAAGTGCAACGTTCTCATTTTGTCTTAGTGTACCAACAAAAGACAGTGCATCTAAGCTGTAATCTTCAAGTATACCCTTTTCTCGAGTAAAATTGGGCTGGGTTGCGTTCGAAGATATGCAGGTGTCTTTGGTTTCTTGACCTGAATCATCAGGATTGATCGGCGTTGGACTTTCCGTCTCTAGCACGAAATCTCGAGCACGAAAAGGGTCAGAGAGACGACGGTTTTCTTTATAATTATAGCCTGTATAAGGTGTTATTTCGCGCGTTTCCATCTGGTATGCACCTGAAATTCGTTTGGCGGCGTCTTTCTGTTCCTGGATGTGTTTGCTGACTTCGCTTTGTCTTTCATTAAACGGCAAGCACCCTGATAAAAGTACCACCAATGCTAGAGCTGAATAATGTTTGCTTTTCATTTTCATATTTCCCTCTTTTGCCCGTTAGTTGCTCGTACTATCTTCATCGTCTTTGAAGATATAGGTACGTAATTCAGCGGTCATCGTAATTGGTGTGTTTTCATTTCTAGGGAATTCTGCATTGCGACCACCGCGTGAATTGTTGGCTCTGAAGCTCACACTTTCAACGTTCATAATCCGCTCTAAAGTCGTGACTTCTTCGACAAAGGATGCCATGCTGACATAACCCACTTCAGCATTTAACGAGACAGGCTTAATGGTATAAAATTCGCGATCGATATCTCGTTCAGGTGTGAATTTATCGAATACAATGCCATTATTTCTAGCGCTAATATAGACATTATCGATTAACGCAGGCATGGAAATCTCAGTTGGGAGGTATTTTTTAGCCTCATCGCGCACGATTTCTAGTTCGACGATTTCTTTGCGAATTTGTGGCAACGTCGCGATGATTTCTTGGTTTTTCTTATATTCTTGCTTTTGTGTGCTAATTTGACCTTCTTTAGATGTGATTTCGTCAACAATAGGGTTAATCAAAAATTGTTTTGCCAAAATAACAAACAACGCAATGATAAGTAGCCCTATAATAAGCGTCAGTGCCGCTGGCCACGTATGCAGTGAGTTGAAAGAAAAATTGCTTTTTTTCGCCATGTCTTAGCCTCCTGTCTGTTCCCTGCCTGGCAGTAATAGCTGGCTAGTAATGTTAAAGGTTTTGACTTCTTCGCCTAAATCGGGTGCCGAAGTGATGTTAATTAGCCGTGGTTCTTGGTACCATTGGCTCGCGCGTAGCTTTTTCATCAAGTCTGAAATTTCCGTATCATTTTTCGCGATGCCCGTAATATTGACATTGCCATCGCGAAGGGTGAATTCAGTTAAAAACAAGTCTTGGTTATTGGCGTCCGATAGCTCTTCAAGCATGTGTGCCGCAGAGGCGCGGTCAGCTTGAAGCGCCTCAATGGCGTCAATCTGGTTGTTTAACTTGATTTTCAAGGTATCTAGCTCGCGCTTTTCTTTGATTTGGGGCTGGATATCTTGGTTGGCTCTTGTGATCTGTGCAAGCGCTGCATTATGATCACCAAGCCGAATTTTTTCGTAGCCATAATAAAGTCCGCCTAGCGCAAGCCCTATAATAGCTGCAATGCCGAGGGAAGTCTTGACACTTTTTTCTTTTTTAGCGCGTAGTTCATCGCGCCAAGGTAGTAGGTTAAATTGTATTGCCATGATTACTTCCTCATTGATAAACCTGCAGCTACCGCTGACATCGCAATGGCTGCTTCACTGCTTAGCCCATATAGTTTTTTCCCAAGTTTGATTTCTTGACCGATTGGGAGTGGTTCAAATTGCATGGCGCTGATGTTTTCACTAAGGTTTTGAGTCAGCCCAGGGACTAGACTGCCACCGCCTGTGACATAAATAGTCTCGATGTCTTGGTTATTGGTTGAGCTAAAAAATTCAATGGCCAGAACAATTTGCTCGCTGACAGAATCTAAATAATTGGTCAAGACATTTTCGGGGACGCTACTAATTGAGGTCAACTTTAAAGATTCGGCCTCCTCAATGCTGATGGCGTTGACTTCTGAAATGGTCTCTGTGAGCTGTTGTCCGCCAATTTGTTGCTCGCGACTAAATAACAACTCACCTTCTTTGAAAACGGTCATTTTGGTGGTGCGGTAACCAATGTCGAGCACACCGTAGCATTCGCGATAATTTTTGCCCTTGATTTGCTCGATAAGCTGACCGATGGCAAAGGCCTCGATATCGACTTCTTTGTGTGTAATTGATTTCAGATTGACTGAGCCAGCAACTTTGTCAACCACATCACGCCGACTAACCGCGACAAAAACCTCTTGTTGCCCTGGGTTTTTCTCTGACTTGCCTAGACTGGTATAGTCGACATAGATTTGATCTAGCGGGAATGGGACAAAATTAACCAGCTCAATCTGCACCTCGCCTTCTAACAATTCGTCCGATAAATCGGCGTCTAGGCTGATAGTGCGGAGTATGGTCGAGGCTGTTGGCACGCTTAGTGCAACTGATTTGTGCGATTTTCCAAGCTGTTTAATCAGTCTAGCGTTGATTTGTCTTAATGTGTTGAGATCGACTGCGCCGCCGCCACGCATTTCTGGTGGCAGTTGCTCGCAAGCGACTTGCTCAATGGTGGCTTTTCGACCACTTTTTTTGACGGATACAGCTTTAACTGAATAGCTGCCAATATCTATTCCTAACACGAGGATCCCTCCAATTTGTTTAACGTTATTATTATAATATTATTTAAAATTTCTTTGGGTTAACCCAGTATAGAGCTGTCTTGGTCGACCAATTTTATGGTCGGTTGTGACTAGCTCGTTCCAGTGTGCCACCCATCCTGCTGTTCTAGCAATCGCAAACATGACTGTAAACATATTGACAGGAATGTTAAGTGCACTATATATAATTCCAGAGTAAAAGTCTACATTTGGATATAATTTTCTTTCAATAAAGTAATCGTCTTTGAGTGCAATCTCTTCTAATTTGATGGCCAAATCCAGTCGTGGGTCGCTACCATACTTAGCTAGAACCTCATGGCACAGCTTGCGAATAATGGTTGCGCGTGGGTCAAAGTTGCGATAAACGCGGTGTCCAAAACCCATCAAACGGAATGGATCATTTTTATCTTTGGCCTTGGCGATATATTTATCTACTTGGCTGATATCGCCGATATCATCGAGCATTTTTAATACGGCCTCATTGGCGCCACCGTGCGCAGGTCCCCACAGTGAGGCAATCCCAGCAGCGATAGCTGCGTATGGGTTGGTGCCTGTGCTGCCAGCGAGTCTGACGGTTGAAGTGGAGGCGTTTTGTTCGTGATCCGCGTGCAGAATAAAGAGAACATCTAAAGCGCGGGCTGCCAGTGGGTCAATTTCATAGTCTTGATTTGGGCGTGAAAACATCATATTTAGGAAGTTTTCGGTGTAGCCCAGCTTAGGATTTGGATAGACAAATGGCTCGCCAATAGAATGCTTGTAAATTGCAGCGGAGATAACTGGCATTTTTGCGACAAGTCGCAGGGCAGTTTTGCGGCGTGTATCGGCGTCACGGATATTCAATGCATCGGGGTAGAATGCAGATAGCGAGCCGACAACACCCATTAGCATGGCCATTGGGTGCGCGTCATAATGAAAGCCTTCAAAGAATGTCTTTAGACTTTCGTTGATTAACGAGTAATCTTCGATTTCTTGTCGGTAGGTCTCACGTTCTGACGCAGAAGGTGTTTCCCCAAACAATAATAAATAAGCGACGTCTAGGAAATTTGACTTTTCGGCCAGCTGCTCTATCGGGTAGCCGCGGTAGAGTAGCTGGCCTTCGTTACCATCGATAAATGTAATCTTGCTTTCGCAGCTGGACGTTGCGGTAAAAGCAGGGTCATGGGTAAACAAGCCCGTTTGACTGGTAATCGTACGCACGTCGACGACAGGTCGGCCTAGCGTAGGGAAAAGCACGGCTAAATCAACGCTGGTTTCTTTGTCGTCGTAATGGGTGGTTAAAGTTACTTTTTTGTCGCTCATGGTATTAAAGACCTCGATTAACTACGCGGCTAACTAAAGACAGGTTGCGATGTTCGCGTTCCGCTATTACTTTTGATACTTGCGTTTGAAGCGATCAACACGCCCTGCGGTATCAACAATGTTTTGTTTGCCAGTATAGAATGGGTGGCTTTTGCTTGAGATTTCAACTTTTACCAATGGGTACTCGTTGCCGTCTTCCCAAGCGATGGTCTCTTTGCTTTCTACCGTTGATTTGGTTAAAAATGCAAAGTCTGCGCCAGCATCTTGGAAAACCACGGGGCGGTAATTTGGGTGTATATCTTTTTTCATAATTTTCTATGCTCTCCTGTAATTTTAATTTAAATCAATCAAATCAGTATTAAATAAATGTCCAGTGTCAAATTCAAGCGTTAAATAAATGTATTTTTTATGCAGTTGCCGAGTCATAAGGTACGCAACCGCTGCAAAGCAATCCAATTTAGAGTATCCAAAGCTTTTTGTTAGCGTTAACAGTGACCAAGCGTGACGACTGGTCTGCTTGGTCGGCTAGGTGCTGCTTGCTATTTAACAAAAACAGTTATAAATAAGAACAAGATTTTACCGTAAAATAAGCAATTATCAAAGTTTTTTGCTAATGATTGGTGCTATTGGTGGTATTGTGCGCGCCTTTTTGTTAGGATGTTTTAATTATCACCGTGATGTTAGTTGCTGTTACGGTGTTTTGATTGTCATCAGTCGGCTATCACAGTCGGCTATTATTTGCTTTATTTATGCGTTAGTTAAATTCGGAGGATTTTTCGTGGTTTATTGTGTCAAGCTAAAAAAAGAAGGGGAAGGGCTTTCTCGTCCACCAATACCGGGTGAGTTAGGTAAAAGGATTCAAGAAAATATTTCGCAAGAAGCGTGGACAATGTGGTTAGGGCAGCAAACGATATTGATTAATGAATATCGCTTGAATCCAATCGACCCACAGGCAAGGCAGTTCCTCGAAGAGCAAATGCAGACTTATTTATTCGAAGATTAGTTTTGTCGCTTGAGTTTGTCGGTTGGTTTTGTAGGTTAGTATCAATAATTTTAGACTTTTTTAGAAAATTGGCTTGACGAATGCTAGAAACCAGTGTTTAATACGCCATCCTATGGCCAAGTAGCTCAGTTGGTAGAGCAGCGGATTGAAAATCCGCGTGTCGGTGGTTCGATTCCGCCCTTGGCCACCATTTGATAGATATAATAGTTTGAGGTTTTCATCATGTCGAGAGTGTGTCAGGTTACCGGTAAACGACCGATTACAGGCAATAATGTTTCGCATGCCAAGAACAGAACAAAGCGTCGCTTTTTGCCTAATTTACAAACCCATCGGTTTTGGGTTGAGAGCGAGAATCAATACATATCAATGCGCGTTTCAACCAAAGGAATGCGAATCATCGATAAGAAAGGCATTGATGCGGTGTTAAAAGATGTTCGCGCGCGCGGCTTAAAAGTATAGGAGTCTTTGATGGCAAAAAAAATTCGTGAAAAAATCCGCTTAGTTTCAAGTGAAGGCACGGGACATTTTTATACAACTGATAAAAATAAGCGTAATATGCCAGAGAAATTCTCGATCAAAAAGTTTGATCCTGTCGCTAGAAAGCATGTGATTTATAAAGAAGCTAAAATTAAATAGCAACCTAAAGTAGCACGTTAATGCATACGTGTTAATACAGCATCCCATCGCAACCTATCGCGACTAAAAAAGCCGATTTTCTCGGCTTTTTTTATATCAAAAATCGGTGCGTCCTTGTGCGTTTTGTTTTTCAATTGTATCGTCTTTCTTCGTAAAAACGATTATAATGCACGCATGCATAACGAAATCGTGCTTGAAAACATACACTATGAACAAGCTGGGCATTCGTTGCTTAGCGAAATTTCATTGACCGTCAAACAAAATGAAGTCATGGCTTTGCTAGGCACGAATGGTGCGGGTAAATCCACACTGCTTCGCATCTGTGCAGGTCTATTAGTGCCAACTACAGGTAAACTATATCGCGCCCATGAAAATCTGGGCCAAGCGATAGGGTATGTGCCTGAAATTCCACCGCTATTGCCGCAATGGACGGTGAAAAGCTTCCTTGAGTATGCGTGTCGTCAACGGGGTATTCGTGGGGCAGCAATGACGGCTGCCATACAGCGGGTCACGGATGACTGTGAATTATCGGCCGTGTTTAAAAAACGTATCGCGACGCTTTCTAAGGGCAACCAGCAGCGGGTTGCTATTGCGCAGGCGCTACTACATCAGCCTAAATTACTATTGTTAGATGAGCCGACAGCTGGCTTGGACCCTTGTCAAATCAATCATTTTCGTGCGCTGATAGCGCGCATTCAGCCCCATGCCACGATTATATTGTCGTCGCATATTATGCAAGAAGTGATTAGCTTGTGTGATCGGGTTGCGATATTGCATCGAGGTCAATTGGTTGAGCTGTTAGATATTAACGCGCAGGCCAATGTGTGCGTCATCCGTTTTGCGCATGAAGTCACGCATGAAGTACATCAAACGCAAGCGCTACAAGCCTTTTCAAGCTGGCGCGCTAAAGTCGGTGACGATTATACGTTTGTTTTTAATCATCAGGGTGAAAAGGATGCGTTATTGGCTTTTTGTCTGCAAAAACAGTGGTCAATAGATAAGGTATTAGACGCTTCGCAGTTGTTAGAGCAGCAATTTTTGCAAGCCGTTGGCTTTGATGTTGAGGGTCAGCTACCTAACGGACAGCTACCTAGCGGACAGCTACCTAGCGAACAACTACCTAGCGAGCAACAACCTAATGCGCATCCAATGCTGCCGAACAATGACGGGGTGCAAAATGTTTGATTATCGTGTATTCGCTCAGGTTTTATGGCGAGATAGCGTGGCGTTATTCCTACGCTGGGGATTTTGGCTGTTATTGGCGGTGTGGGTGTTTTTAACGGCATTTATGTATTTTGCTTATTTGGATGATTTTATTGCTATTCAGCCCCAGCTGCGGGCTAAAAACAGCCCCTATGGCGTGACAGATATTGTGATTATTCCGTATATTAAGACCTTGGGTTTGCTCGGTATTTTAATATTGACTGCCTTGGTCTCGCGTGCGTTTTACGAAGAGTTATGGGCACCGTTTGGTGCTTATTTTCGCGCGTTGCACCTGCCTGTCACGGGTATTGTTGCTGCCAAGAGTGTGCAGTTATTCTGGATAGTTGCCATCATTGTATGGGTGATTGCGCTACCGATTTTGGTTAGTGGGTTGTTTTTCACCTATGACATGCGGCGTGTTTTGTTGGTATTATTGGCGCTCAGTGGCTTGTTATGGGTGATTGGGTTGTTAACAATTTGGCTATCTCAGCTGCTTTCGCATAGTGTTTTGGTGGTGCTAGTTGCGGTGAGTTGTTTGACAATGACGGAATTAGCCGTCAGGCTAGTTACTAGCCCTGAGTGGTTGCTTCCTATTTTGGCGTTTTTTTCGCCAATAGCACACTTTAATCAAATGGCAAACGGTGTTATGATGCGAAGCAGTATCGTTTTTTTAATGGTGTTTACTTTGCTGATGTGGGTGCTTATTCACCGTTGCTTTTCAAACCGTTATTTATTTGTTCGTTAATGACTAGTTGGTTAACGGGTGTGCGTTAACCGAGCGTCACTAAAACTAACCCAAACTAAGGCAACCAAACTAAGGCAACCAAATTAAGCCAAATTTAAATCCACACCCACTCCCGAACTGATACCCGAACTAACACTAACTAGAGGAACTATGGAATTTTTGACTGCGTATTTTTTATTTGTTGCAAAAGGCGTTACTTTGCTTGTATTTTTGCTATTGGGGTTATTGCTTGTCGTTGCCATTGTCTCGCGCGGTAAAAAGCAAGACAAAGACGATCGCGAAGCCCTAGAAGTAACCTATCTAAATAGTGAGTTATTTGACGATAAATTACAACTCCAAGCCGATTTATTGGATAAAGCAGAAAGAAAGCAAATTAAAAAATCACCAATCAAACCCGATAAGTCAAAATCCAGATTATTTGTGATTGATTTTGATGGCGATATTTATGCGTCCGAGACATCAGGTCTGCGCCGACAAATCACGGCGATATTGCAAGCGGCGGACAAAGACAAAGACAAAGTATTGCTTTGTTTAGAGAGTCCTGGCGGTGTGGTGCATGGGTATGGGTTGGCGGCTTCGCAGCTCAGTCGGCTAAGAGCAGCTGGGATTCCACTGGTGGTGGCGGTTGATAAAGTGGCAGCAAGCGGTGGATACATGATGGCTTGCGTGGCAGATGAAATCGTTGCTGCGCCGTTTGCGGTATTGGGCTCGATTGGTGTGGTTGCGCAAGTGCCCAATATCCATCGCCTACTCAAAGAAAACAAAGTCGATGTCGAGCTACACACAGCAGGTAAATACAAACGCACATTGACGCTACTCGGTGAGAATACTGACGAGGGGCGAGAAAAATTCTTAGCGGAGTTGGAATTAACCCACGATCTATTTAAATCACACATTCATAAGTTTCGCCCGCAAATTGATATCGATACGGTGGCTACTGGTGAGACGTGGTATGGACAGCAAGCGATTGAAAATCAATTGGCGGATAAACTAATGACCAGCGATGATTATATTTTATCAGCCGCCCAAGAAATGGATATTTATCAGCTGAGTATTTCACATAAACAAGGGTTTATTGAAAAGCTCAAAGAGCAGTTTATGCACAAACAAAAAGCACAAATCAGTGATCGGTATTTTATGTAATGAGGTGATGGGTTGTCGGAGTTTGAAAAGCTAGTTGGTAAGGTAAAACGCATAAAGACGGACAAAAATCCAGAATTTACAGCGCCCAAAAAACCAACACCAGCGAAACCAACCAAGTTGCCTAGGCAGTCTGGGCAGCATTCTGAGCAGCAATCCACTGAGGATTTTGATTTTGCCCCAGTGTCGATGGCGTCTTGCGATATTGGCGTAGAGGATTTTATTGAATACCGTCGAGAAGGCATCCAACACGCACTGATGAAAAAGCTGTCCCAAGGTCAGTTGCCCGTCGTGGAGACCATCGATTTGCATGGTATGACGACCGAAGCCGCCGAGCGTTATTTGCATGAAACCATCATAATGCTGACATTTCCTTACCAGACCTGTATCAAAGTCATTCATGGCAAAGGTTATCATTCAGACCGCCATTCAGATTATCACTCGGGGCACGCTGCAGCTCAGGCTGTCACTGATAATCCGTGGGATGGTCCCGCGCCAATACTTAAAAATTTCACCGCACGTTATCTGTCGGCACACCCTCGCGTGCTTGCTTTTGTGAGTTGCCCTCGAAACAAAGGCGGAACAGGTGCGGTGTATGTGCTAATCGCCCGCGCTAACCGCAGTTAATGCGCCTAAGACGATACTTGATATCGTGGTGTAAATTGGATCAGATTGTTGGGTTGCTTCTGCCATGTTCTATGCCAAAGAGTATAGTGATAATTAATGAGCCTACAACTTATTTTCTTTCAACATCCAAGTCAGTTTCTAAGTTACCATTTAACACAACCCAACTCGTTTTCCTTTTAAGCCCCGTTTTTCAAACCTAACCTGATGTTTTTCTTCTAATTATTTTATTCGTATATCTTGTAATTTCCCAAGTTCAGTGGCTTTTTTCCCACCAGACCAACTATTATCCCATGGAAAGTCTTTTCTTTCATTAAGATATCCAATCATATCCATTGACTGCCATTCGTTTCTGAATTGCAATAAGCGGGTTTCTTCATCAGGCTGTGAGTCGCAGCCAGTAATAAGTAGTGTGCTCAATAAGGTGAGTAGCAAGTATTAGTGTTTTCATGGTTATTTTTATCCTTTGGCTGATTCAGACCGTCTAATATACGGTGTTAATTCGTTAGTTTGTTAATTTTAGCTGTAATTGTTTGACGACGTCTTGATAACCATAGTCGTCAATTCCAAAAGGGACGCTCAGTTGACTTTCCCACTGTAATGGATGGTTTTTTATGTTGAAGTTGGCTAACGCCTCAGCATTGTTTAGACGTAAATTTAGGGCTAAACCTTCTAAATTGTCATAGTACCATTTTTTGTTGTCTTCAAATTCTTTTTCTAGCCGAGTATCAGTCATTTCTGTCAGCTTTAGATTTGCTAACCAATTAGCCATTCCGCGCTGGTATGACTCATCTGAGAACGCTATTTTTCCTGACGTTTCTGCAATACTAATCGCTTTGAAAAGCGGGTGATATCGATCTGCTTCGCTATATAGTTGGTCTGTCATTCTGTCGTTGTCAAACCATGTGGACTGCACTAATTGAACCATGTCAGGGTGTAATCTGACGATTTGAGTTTCTACCGAAAATTCGAATAAATCAAACCAATCAATGGCAGCTGTAAATGAAGCTTCTCGATTTTCTGGATTATAATTAAATGATAATGCTGCATTCCCTTGTGCTTGGCTATAGCCGAAGTAGGCATGTCGCCATAGGAAATCCTCTAGGTTTAACTGTTGTATCAGTTCGTGATTGTAAATTACGCGAAAGTCAAAATGACCATTATTGATTGCCAATTTTGCCTGTGTGAGTGTGCCATCTTTGGCGTGTGTTAAATCGCTGATCGTTAAATCGCCAATGACATTAATCTGACCATCAGCAATTAATGCGAAATCCTCCAGCGTCACTTCGTTGCCGAATAAATTGGTACTGACTGAATTATATTGAAATTGATCGGATAATTCATTGAGTAAGAAATAATCTTGAACAAAGCGTTCGGTTTTTTGTTGTACTGTGTTGCTACGCCAAAATAAACCAAAAACAAGTAGTATAGCAACAAAGGCGAGACTAATCGTTAGCATTAATTTATTCTTCATTGCTAGATAACTCCTTAATTTTTTCGTTTAACGCCTGCTTTAGTTGCTCAATAATCGTTTGCTGATTTCCTAAGTCTGTGCAGAATGCCATTTCACATTGATATGCTTTAGCGGGTGTTAAGGTGACCGCTGGCTGGTTAGGCTTTTCTGTGCTCAGCACAATATTAATCCCTGCTTCATTTAATAGATACCATTGTCCTTTAATTAAGGGGCTGGTTAATTGCTTGCTTTCAATGGTATAAGGCTGTGGCCAGTCAGTTTTCATAACACCAGTGTCGACTGATTCACCAACACGAATAACTTGGTTGACAGTGACGTCATCTAGCTGACTGCCTTCTAAAATAGTCTCAGCGATTAGGCGGTTAATGCTTTTTTTGCGGTCATTCTGCCATAATGATCGACTGCTTTTATTGCCCAGCCAATCAATAGCGCTTGTGCGAATACCGCTTCTGTAAGGGTGATTCAGTTGTTCATGAACCTGAGTAAGGATATCCTCTATGCGCGTGCTGACCAGCATACGATCATTGTCAGACCATGTGTCGTATGTGCTGATGACATAAGCTTCTAATTCTTTTTTGGCGTCTTCTAATTTTGCTATTATTTGCTGCCGTGCTGCTTCGGCTTTTTTGCGTTCTATTTCTTGTCTTTCCTCTGCTTGTCTACGTTTTTTCTCTTCGGCTGCCCGCTGTAATGCCAGTTGTTTCTCTTTTTCGAAAAGTGCACGTTCTTTTTCCTTAGCTAACTCAGCTGCTTTTTCAGCGGCTGCTCTTTCTTCTTCTTTTTGGTAGATTTCTTTTATATCTGCTTCGCTAAAAACATAGGCGAGGTTTTCGTATTGCTTATCAAAATATAACTCGATTCGATAAGGCTTAAGTCTGACATTCTTTTCTGACCAGTTGAGGTCACTATAGACGCGGACATAGAGTCTTCTGTAACGATCGTGTTGTCTTGATTTTTGATAAAACTCCTCTGCTTTACTAATAGGTAATTCAATCGTGTTTATTAAGCGTGCATCTAATGTCTTTAGCTCGAGGGAACTAAAATTTCTCATATTGACATAACGACATTCGCGATGATCTCTGACGTAAAAAGAACGTGTCAAATCAATCGGAAACCCACCGCGGTCGATATCATATTTATCGAATTTTTTTCTAAATTCAATAAATAATTTTGGGCTTGGCTGCGCAAAATCAGCTTCAAAGGCAGCACGGTGTTCTTCTTCTAAACGAAGTCGGGAAAATTCATCATTGGCCTCTTTTAATTGTGGGCAGTGATATTGCCCTAAATAAGCCTCTAATACTTCGGACTCTTGTGCGTATCTCTCTTTTCTCTCTGGGTCTTGAACGTTTTTGGCATAAAATTTATAAACTTCATAAAATGATAACGGCTTGGCTTGTTCTTTGGCAGTTTCTGCTTGCGCGGTTTCTGCTTGCGTGGTTTCTGCTTGCGTGGTTTCTGCTTGCGTGGTTTCTGCTTGCGTGGTTTCTGCTTGTGTAGCTTCTGCTTGTGTAGCCTCTGCTTGTGTAGCCTCTGCTTGCGTAGCCTCTGCTTGCGTAGCCTCTGCTTGCGTAGCCTCTGCTTGCGTAGCCTCTGCTTGCGTAGCCTCTGCTTGCGTGGTTTTTGTTTGTAGGTTTAATTGCAATTGCCACGCTTCTGACTGAGAGCTAGTGCCCGTCAGAAAGGGTGTTTCGCTGATAGTATTTTGAAAACGTAATGCGGTGGTTTTTACTGTTTCGCATTCGGCTTTTAATACATGGTTAAGTTTTGCAAACAAACGACTAAATGAATCAGATTGATAGTAGTCTGTATCTCGGCCAATGAAAGTAAGTGTGACATCGGGTTTACACCAATTATCGGTCTTTGAGCTAACAAAGACCTCTACTTTATCTTTTCTGAATAAGCCAAACGCGTGTTTGTTTGACTGAAAGCCGCGGATAGGGTCAATGCAATGATTGCAATCTGTAGTATTATTTTTTTCATTGGTCTTAACTGTCCGTTTTAACTGTCCGTTTTATCAGTGAGGATTTGCATGGGATGTGTGTCAAAAATAAATTAAATGATTTCCCATGCGCCATCGCCACTTTTACACGCTTCGAATTTTTCTGTATTATTGCCTTTGTCGCTTTTAACATCGAGATTGACTGTTTTGCAAACGGTGGCAGTTGAAATGGTCGTTTCTTCTAAGTCTAACTTGTCGAGATTTATCCCAGAAGTGCTGGCACTTTTTGTTTGTTGGATGTCAGCGTCTGATATGTCGTCTAGACGAATGGCGTTGTCTCTAGAAGGTTTTTTGGTGGTCTCTTGGCTTTTTTGATAAGGCTTTACTAGCCCGCCGTGGATATAGCCTAACGTGATGTTATTCTTAGAAACGAGTACCCAGCCCGAGCGAGTTTGTCCTATTGCGTTAAAGCGTTCACCTTTTTTTAATCCACTGATAACCTGCCCTGATTTGCTCGGTTTATGTCTTATATTTGAGCTGCTCTTGGTCACGTAGGTCTTGCCAATATTTGTTAGACTAGGCGATGTATCGACTTTTTTGTGCTTAACAACGGCTACTTTGTTTTTCGTTACTTTGCTTTGGCTTGTTTCGATTCGAGCGCTTGCGCCGCTGTGATTGCTTTTCCATGTGCCAGACTGAGCACCGTCCTTATTCAAAATTTCATTAGACTTTGACATTAAAGCAGCGCGATCTTTCTCATCTAAATGTTTGCCAATTTCTGACCCAATCAAGCCACCAAGTAAGCCGCCTAATGCGGTAGCGATGACGCGCCCACGGCCATCGCCAATTTGGCTTCCTAGTGCGATGCCAAGCACTGCGCCGATGCCTGCTCCAGCCTCTTGCTTTGAAAGAGATTGGCAGCCAGAAAGGGATAGTGTGCTGAATAATGCGAGGAAAAATATGGCTTTAGACTTTGTTTTCTTGAGTGTATTCATTGAAAATCTCCTATTCTTATCTATAACGCTGATTCTTAATATAGCAAAAAATATAGCAAACCCTTTTTTACTTTCCTCGCTGATTCAATCTGCTTGTTTGCGTTGAAATTGTTTAAACGCGGAATATTCCCAATGACGGATGGCGAGCATCATGGTGACGCCCATTTTATTGCGTTGCGGGAGGTGTTTTTCCTTGTGGGATATTTCACTAAACACTTCGCCGATATGCGCAAGCCGAATTTGTAAGTCACTCAGCGACTGTGCCGTAATGGTTGCATTTCGCACAACGCGCAGCGCATTGTCTGCGGAAAAATCTTGGCTCAGGAATTCATGTTGTACTTGCGCGGCAAAGTAGCGTTCAATCGGGCCATTGGGCTGCCATTTGAACTCGTTATTCAGTAATAATCGGATGCGATTGTTCGGCTGTAACTCAATAATTTCCATGCGGTCTAGCTGGATTAATAGCGCTAACATCTCATTGTCGTCAACGGTGTAAAATGACTGAATATCATCGGGTTGCCAATTATCAATCAACAAATACGCGACCAGCAGTAATTTAGGTTGTTCGATGAGTTGCTGTTCTAATGCCAGTGGGATTTCTGATTTTTGCGGTGCGCTGTTGTCGGCTAAGTTTGCCAAATAACTGAAGCTAAGTCCCAAAATATCGCAAATATCATCCAGTCGGCGCAGGGTAAAATTACCGCTGGCAAACATTTGTTTAACCGCTGATTCGCTGAGGTGTAGGTCTTTGGCGAGTTGTTTGTAGGTGATGCCTTGTTGTTTGAGTTGTTGTTTGATGGTTTGGATGAGTTTTCTGCTGTGCGCCATCTCGATACCCCTAAAAGTATTGTTTTATTGTACTGTTGGTTTAATTATACCCAACTTTTGCTTTTGTTGTTGTTTTAAATAGTGCCAATGGCAATAATGTCAGTGTTGAACACATTTTGTAAACGACAAGAGGAGATACAAGTATGAAGATGTTAAAACGATTAACCACAACACTCAGCGCCAGTGTTAGTCAAGCAGTCGATAGTATCGAAAACCACGATGCAATCATCGACGCGGCACTAAAACAAGCGCGGGAAGAGCTCGCCAAAACCCAAAGTCGGTTGTCAACGCTACGCCGTCGGGATATGCAGCTAAAGCAACAACAAACCAGTCTAGCAGCGCAGTACCAAGCATGGGGCGAACGCGCTAAACGCATTGCCGAAAGCGATGAATCGCAGGCATTGCAGTGTTTGTCTCGGCGACAGCATTGTCAACAGCAAATTGACCAGCTAGCGACCGCAATGGCGGAAAATAAGCAGCTAGATAGCGAGTTGAATGACAATATTGTACAAATGCAGCAACGGATTCACGAAATCTCGCAGCAGCAACAGCGCTTACGCGCCCAGCAATCGGTGGCAGAAATTAACGAAAGTTACTATCAACACGTTGAAAATGAAGATTTGGATAAAGTATTTGAACGCTGGGAGACCACGGTGCTAAAGAAAAGCTACCACACCGAACACGTCAAAAAGCCCCAAGGCGATCCATTAGAAGCACAATTTAAGCAACAAGAGCACGATGCGGCATTAAAAGCAGAGTTAGCCGCTTTGTTACAAACGGAGGTGCACGATGAGCAGTCAAGTTAACCGTTATTTCTATAGCAAAGGATTGGATGAATCCCATACCGCGCTGGGTGATGAAAAAGCGCCTGATGCGATGAGTTCTAATGCGATGAGTTCTAATGCGATGAGTTCTAATGCGCTAGGCGATGATGCCAACAGCGCTGAGGTCGTCAACTTTGAGACCGCCAGCATTGATGCTCCCAACACTGCCGACACTGCCGACACAGCCAGCACTGCTAGCACTGCCACTGCGCCTGTAGATTCAGGGCTGGCAGCCGCTGCGACCCAGTCTGCACAGGCAAGTTTACGCCATCCTAATCAATTGGATAGCAAAGTCGAGGGTTCTGATTATGCAAGCGATGATGAAAATGCCGCAAGCGTGGCTTATTTATTCAATGCGCTGCGGGTTTGCGGGGCGTTGTTTGTAGTAGCATCTATGTCACTGTTTTTATTGCAAGGTTGGAGTGAAGGTAACGATGTGCAGCGCTACTTAAAGCTACTCTCGCAGACCGCGTTACTGACCACGGCAGGCTTTGGTCTCGCGTTTATTATTAAGGAAAATCGTGGCGCACGCGTCTTTTTTGGGCTGAGTTTGCTCTCTATCGTCTCTAACTTTGCCGTGCTAGGCGCTTTGTTGTATTCATTTTACCAATTAGATGGTAATTTGCAGCAATATCCTTCGTTTGTCACTTGGCAGGCCAGTGATTGGGGTGCGTTTTTAATGACTGCGTTGCCTGCTGTGGTCGCCTTGACAGGGCTTGCGTACCTGATTATGCTGATGTTTGCTCGTCAGCACGCCAAACCATTGACGATGACGTTGATTGGCTTATCTTTGTTGCTGTTGTTACCGATTCGTAGCCTGTGGATTATGGTGCCGTTGGCGGCAGTTGCGTTGGTGGTTGCGATTCGTGTGTATAGGCGTCTACAACACTATACGTTTGATACGCTCGAAGGAAAATTCGCCAAAGCGGCTCTCTTTGTGCCGTTAGTTATTCTGTTGAGTCGTAGCTTGGTGTTATACGCAGAGACTGAGGTGATGGCGTTGATAATTGCGTTGTCTGTCTATACCGTCATTCGTCAAGCGGCTGATATTGAACGCGTTGGCCGCTGGATCTATGGCGCATTACAAAGCATGGGTCTGTTGGCAGCAATAGTGGCAGTGTTGGCATTGGCAGTGATACTCGATGATATTCGTGGTGTGTCGGATGATGTTTTATTGTTACTGACTTTGCTGGTATTAATGGGTTTTTGTCACGATATGCTATGCCGATGGACAGATGAATTTGCTAAAAATGCACTGTTATTGGCCGCCTATGGCTCGATGATGTTTATTTATGGGTTTGTTGTTAGCCAATCGTCGCACCCGTTTTCTTTGGTGGCAGGATTTGGGTTGAGCATACTGTGTTTGGCGCAGAGTTATTACCATCGCACGCAATTGGCATTTTTCGCTGCAGTCGCTTTTGCTGGGCTGATGCTGTATCAATTGATCATCAATTTCTATACCCTGATTGAAATCTCAAATTGGGTCACGGTTGGGCTGCTGGGTGCGATGATGATTGTTGCTGTATCGGTATTGGAACGCTACGGTGCACGCATAAAATCCGCCTGGCGAGGTCGCCATTTGTAAGGTGTAAAGGTTGCCGCGACTGGTCGGCGACTGGTCGTTTATAAGGCTAGGATGGCTAGTATGTGGCTAGGATGGTATTTAAGACAACAAGCACCGCCGCCGAGGTTAAACGTGGCGGTGTTTGTTGTTGGCGGTTAAAGCGTGAACAAGCGACTGATTTTTCGACAGTAGCGCATCAGAATGAAAGCAAGCGATAGCGATATAAATTGCGTAATTAGCTGGTTGCGCAGATAAGATTGGTCGAAGGTTGTGTTTATATTTTTTATAAAAAACAACGTAATGATTAAATCGATAACATACGGTAAGCAGTACAAAAAAAAGATTAAGCCGATAAAAAACACGATATGAAAAGGGGCTATTGCGTGTTCGGGGTTGTTATTTATCGCAGGGTATTCGGAAATGCCTAAAATGGTATTAGGGATAAACCATAATACGATGGTAATAATAATGATAGAAACATTGACGGTAGCATAGAGCAGTTTTGATTGATAGATAGTATTTAACTCGCGCATTATCGGTAAGTTAAAAAGCGTATCACGAATTAAAAACAAAATAAAAATAAACAAAACGAGTCGGTATAGGGCAATTAAGGTAGTTTTCATGGTTTCCTCATGGTGGCGTTACGTTTTTGTAACAGGTTAATTAAGAATAGTTTTTAATCTAAATTGTCGTTATGGTTGACGTATAATAATGGGGTTGAATTTTCATCGTTTGCATTGATGTAGTCGGTTGTCACCAGGTATCGTAACTAGGCATTTCGAAGGCATTGTTAAGGCATTTCTGGTCGCTTGAATTCGCTGTTTGACCGCCGCTGTTTGACCCTCGTGTCTAGCCGTCGTGTCTAGCCGCCTTTAGCTATGCTTAAATCGCGTATTAGATGGCTATATTATAATAAATAACAGCAGATTACGCACTAATGAATTTTCGACGAATTGAAATAGGTACAACTAAATTAACTGACCTACGTATATTAGCAATAGTGCGAATAACTTAGGAGAATTCGAGGAAATTATGTCACATGATTTGTCTTTCTGGTCGCTAATCGGTGAGGCGAGTGTTTTTGTCAAACTCATTATGCTGATTTTGCTTGGGCTGATTCTGGTCGCGGCAGGTATTGCGGGTAAAAAATGGATGCGGTTTGTCCGTATTCAGCGCAAATGCAAGCAATTCGAGCGTCAATTTTGGTCTGGTAATGATATATCGTCTTTTTACCAAGCCTTAAAATCACAGCCGACAGAGGGGCTTGAGTCGCTATTTGTGGCGGGCTTTGCCGAGTTTAAGCAGTTTGGCATGAACGATTTAAAAGACGATGGTGTGATTATCACCAACTGTCGGCGCGCGATGAGTGCAGCCATCTCGCGCGAACTGGACAAGCAAGAAGAACTCCTGCCGATTTTGGCAACCACGGGTTCGGTTAGCCCCTACATTGGATTGCTGGGGACGGTCTACGGCATTATGATGTCGTTTTTAGGGCTGGGCGCTGTGCAGACGGTTTCAATCAACGATGTTGCGCCAGGGATTGCCGAGGCGTTAATTGCGACTGCAATGGGTCTGTTGGCGGCGATTCCTGCTGTGCTTGCTTATAACTACTTTATTACGCGATCTGAACGGCTTAATGTCACCTATGAGACGTTTACCGAAGAATTTATTAATATTTTGCAGCGGCAAATCCTAAAAGCAAAAACACAATCAAAAAGCGCATAACATGGCAACAAGACAGCGGCGCGGTCAACGCGCAAAATCCGAAATGAATGTCGTTCCCTACATTGACGTCATGCTGGTGTTATTGGTTATTTTTATGATTTCTGCGCCGATTATTAACCAGTCGGTTGAGGTGAATCTCCCCGCATCCAGTAATGCTCAGGATATCGAGCCACCTAGCGCTAACGCCGATTTGCCTCGTCCTCTGGTGGTAACCATTGACAGCGCGGGCAAGTATTTTGTTGATCGAGCAGATGAAAACTCATTACCCGTTACAACCAATTTGTTGCGACAAATTACCCAAGACGCACTGCGTGATAATACCGCCACACCCGTTTATTTGCGTGCAGACGAGCAGGTTGGTTATGGTGCGGTTATGGTGGTCATGGATGTGTTGAAGTCTAGTGGCGCTCAGGCGGTGAATCTAGTCACAGAACAACCCGACAATCAATGACCGTGGTTGATAGTTGATGGTTGATAGTTGACGTGTGATGCGGGCATTTAATGCTAAAGTGGGATAGGTAAGTGATACAGCCAGTGATAAAAAATGAAAGGTCTGAATAAAGAACTACTCGCTGAGAATTTAGTCGGCATACTGAGTGCTGTGACTATTGTTGTGGCAATTATTGTCAGTGCGTTTTGGGTTAGTCAACCTGAAAAGCTAACCACAACCACAACGCAGACTGATGTTAGTGTACAGACAATGCAGGCAACAAGCGTGGATAGTCAAGCGCTAGAAGATTTGTACGCACAACGCCAGCAAGAAATCGAAGCAGAAGCACAGCAAAAAGCCGCCGAGCAAGCGGCGATTGCGGCAGCAAAGTTGGCCGCGGAAAAGGCCAAACGTGACACGGAAAAGGCCAAGCGTGATGCAGAAAAGGCCAAACAACAGGCCGAACAAGCCAAGCGTGATGCAGAAAAACTAAAACAACAAGCCGAATCGGCCAAAGCCCAAGCCGAAAAAGAACGACAAACAGCCGAAGCGGCCCGCAAAGCAGAGGCAGAGCGCAAAGCAGAGGCAGAGCGCAAAGCAGAGGCAGAGCGCAAAGCAGAGGCAGAGCGCAAAGCAGAGGCAGAGCGCAAAGCAGAGGCAGAGCGCAAAGCAGAGGCAGAGCGCAAAGCAGAGGCAGAGCGCAAAGCAGAAGCAGAACGCAAAGCAGAAGCAGAGCGCAAAGCAGAAGCAGAACGCAAGGCAGAAGCAGAACGCAAAGCAGAGGCAGCCCGTAAAGCAGAAGCAGCCAAGCGGGCGGCAATCGCCGCAAGTATTGGTGAGACGATTAGTGACGCCGATGCCAGTGCCCAAAAAAGCCAAGCCATTGCGCATTTTTCAGGCATTATCGGTGAACGCATCCGTGGGCAATGGGTTATCCCAGCCAAATTGTCGCCTGATTTGACGGCGCGGGTTCGTGTTAATTTGTCAGCATCGGGTGCGATTGAGTCAATTACCATGATACAATCTAGCGGTAATGTAGGGTTTGATAATTCGGTCAAAGAGGCCGTTTATCGTGCAGCACCCCTGCCGATGCCTGATAACCCAGAGTGGGCGGCGGCGTTGCGTGAAATCACCATTCGGTTTCCCAAGTAAAGCCGTGGTAATAAAAAACATCTTGGCAATGATGATTTTTTGTATGGTAAGTTTTGGTTAGTGTATGGTCAGTATTCGGTAAGTATTCGATAAAATTGACAACAGTAAAAGTAATGGCATCTTAAGGCATGATGACAATTAAAGACAACGGAGCAATCATGAAAAAATGGGTTTTAGGGTTATGTAGTTTGCTGATAGTGACTTATTCAAGCGCGGTAGAAATTGCCGTGGGTGAAGGCCGTGTTGCGGCAAAACCCATTGCAATCGTGCCGTTTGCAGGCAGTACAGGCGATGAATCTGTCGATTTTATCGTCGCAGCGGATTTAAAGCAAAGCGGTGTGTTTGCGCCGATTGCCCCAACGGCCTATCAGGCGCGTCCTAGCCAAGCCAATCAAGTTGATTATGGCTTGTTTCAAGGGGTTGGCGCCGCTTATGTGGTCGTTGGTGAGTTAAGTGGCGGTAGTATCCGCTTTGCATTGCTGGATGCGTTTCAGCAAAATATCGTGGGCAGCTATGTGGTGAACGTTCCGCGCGGTAATTTGCGTCATGGGGCACACCAAGTCAGCGATATTATTTTGGAAAAACTCACGGGGGTTCGCGGAGCATTTGCGACACGAATTGCCTATATTCATGAATCGGGTCTTCGTGAATCGCGCGCTTATCACTTGATGATGGCGGATATGGATGGGTATAATTCGGTCACGTTACTGACCAGTCGTGCGCCAATTATGTCACCCCGATTTTCACCCGATGCTAAGCAACTGGCTTATGTCACGTTCGAAGGGCAGCAGCAACAGATTGTCACCCACGATATTGCGACAGGCCGCCGCGGATTAGTATCGAATGCGCCAGGTATTAATTCAGCACCTGCGTGGTCACCCGATGGCACGAAAATTGCCTTTGTCCTTTCCAAAGACGGTAACCCTGAAATCTACTTCAAAAAACTAGCCACAAATCGGTTGGTGCGCGTCACTGATAATCCTGCGATAGAGACCGAGCCAGTTTGGTCGCCTGATGGGCAGAGTATCTATTTTACCTCCAACCGCGGTGGGTCGCCTCAGTTGTATCGTATTAACATTGGTACGGGGGCATTGTCACGCATCACGGGGACGGGCAGTTACAGCGCAGGCGCAGATGTGTCGTCTGATGGTAGTAAAATCGCGTTAGCACGAAATAATGGTGGGCGTTTTGTGGTTGGCACAATGGGCGTTAATGGAGGTGCTTTTGCTGGAGTCAGCCAAGGCTTTATCGATGAAACGCCGCGTTTTTCACCAAATGGCCAAATGCTAATTTTTACGTCGGTAGAGAATAATCGAAGTGTACTAAAAATCGTTAACGTTGATGGTAGTGGTACCAATACGTTATCATCATCTGGACAAATCAGGGACCCTGATTGGTCTACTTATATTCAATAGAGGAGCAAAATATGAAACAGTTAATCGTAGTTTTAGCGGCAGTGGTTTGGTTAGCGGGTTGTGCTGGCACCAAAACGGCAGAAGACCAAAGCACGCTAGGTGCTGGCGAAGGCGCTATCAGTAGTGGCACAGATGGTGTGTATTCGGGTGGTGGGTATAATCCGGGTGACGCCAGTGGCTTTAATGAGGCGACAGGTGGGGATTTTTATGATAACCCAAACTACGGACAAAATGTCGTGGGTGGACCGAATGCCCCAGCAAAAGATCGCGTTATTTATTTTGGTTTTGACAGCGCCAGTATTGATAGTCGCGCCGATGCCATTGTCAACGCGCATGCCCAATACTTAGTGAATAACCCTAGCGCGAGCATCTTATTAGAAGGGCATACCGACAGTCGTGGTAGCCGTGGATACAATATTGCCCTAGGCGAAAGCCGTGCCATTTCAGTTTTGCGACGATTGACTGATATGGGGGTTTCACCCAATCAAGTCCGAATTATTAGCTATGGCGAAGAAAAACCAGCGGTTAACGGGTTTGACGAAGAGGCGTACAAGCGTAACCGCCGTGCGGTCATCCAATACTAAGCATACTAAGCAAACTAAGCAAACTAAGCAAACTAAGCAAACTAAGCAAACTAAGCAAACTAAGCAAACTAAGCAAACTAAGCAAAGGCGAGATTGATAATGAGATTGATAATGACTAGAGTATGGACAACACCACTATTGGCATTAACGGTCACGGGGTGTGTGAGTACGGCAGATTTTGAGGCTTCGCAACAGCGGATTGCTCAGCTCAATACGCAGCTAGGTGGTTTAGAAAAGCAGGTCATGGACTTGCAAGCCGAGTTATCTGTGGTCAAAGCGCAGCGCCCCATTCGCCTGCCGACTGGCACGCCGATACCGCCGGGCTCGCGTAATAATCAAGCGTCTGGTCAAAATGACGCGAATGCGAGTTCGAGTAATAATAGCGGTAATAGTAGCAGTAATAGTAATATGTCTGATGAAGCCAGTGCCTACCACCAAGCACTGGCTTTGTATCAGTCTGGTGATACGGATGCCGCGATTAGCGCGTTTGAAAATTACAATAGCCGCTACCCCAATGCCGATAATTTGCCGAATGTGCTGTACTATTTAGGGCAGGCGAGCTTTGTCCAACGCGATTATGGTCGCGCTGAACAAGTCCTTGAGCAGTTGATTTATCAATACCCGATGAGCCAAGTCGATCCGCGCGCCCCCGAATTACTGAGACGTATTTATCAGCATAACAACCGCGCGGATAAAATTGAGACGCTGGATAATTTTTTAAATACAATGAACCAATCCAATCTAGCAAATCCCAATAACTCGACCAACAATCCAGTCAATAACCAAGCCACTGGGCAGCCTGCGCTATTGAATTAGTTATTTGGCTAGCGTATTGAATTAACGAATTGAATTAACGAATTGAATTAGCATCGATTAAACAACTCACTGATCACTAACGGAATCCAATCATGAAACTACTGACTGAAAACCTAGATACGATGGCATTGATAAACCAGTATGCGTTGCCGTGGGCAAAAAATATCATTTTTGCGCTCGTGATTTTTATCATTGGTCGCTACGTTGCCAAAGCCGTGCAAAAGCTGATTATGCGGCTGGTCAAACGCTCGACACAAGATGAAATGTTGATTAATTTTATCGCTTCGATTGTGGGGGCGATTTTATTGCTGTTTGTCATTATTGCCGCATTGTCTCAGCTGGGTATTGATACGACATCGCTGATTGCGTTAATTGGTGCGGCGGGTTTGGCGATTGGTTTGTCGTTACAAGATTCGCTCAAAAATTTCGCGGCAGGGGTGATGATTTTGGTATTCAAGCCCTTTGTCAAAGGCGATTATGTAGAAGTCACAGGCGGTAAAGAAGCTGGCACGGTAGAGGATATCAGTATTTTTACCATGACCATGAAAACGCTAGATAATAAGGAAATCATCGTGCCTAATGGGGCGATATTATTGGCACCAATTATCAACTACTCAAAACATGAAACACGGCGTGTTGATATGGTCTTTTCCATTAGCTATGATGATGATATTCGCCAGGCCAAAACACTAATGGCTGATATTTTGACCCAGCATAACCTGGTGTTGCAAGATCCCGCGCCCGTTGTTGCGGTGGCCGCTTTAGCCGACAGCTCGATTAATTTTAATGTGCGTCCGTGGTGTAAAACTGCCGATTATTGGACCATATATTCGGATGTGCACCAACAGGTCAAAGAGGCGTTTGATGCCGCAGGTATTACGATTCCGTATCCGCAAGTGCAAATGCACCAAGAGAGACCTAGCACAAAGCCTAGCACAAAACCCAACGAAAATCCCAGCGCGGATTAATGCTAGCCATGCTAGGGGTTAAGTCGCCACAAGTTGGCTATGAGACTTGGCTAGGACTTGGCTAGGACTTGGCTAGGACTTGGCTAGGACTTGGCTAGGACTTGGCTACGAGACGAAGGTAATCCTTGCACTACCCTGATATCGCTTTCTAAGTACGCAGATAAAAAGCGCCTTGATGCATTTTACGCGGTTTTATACCTAGCCGCCTTTCCGTCATTATTAGAGACGGTATCTGGTGATTATCGTGAACCAATAAAGGAAGCAAGGCAAACCTACAGTTTACGCACCTTTGAGCGGTTTTTAATTTATTTTGGCTTTGTAACGATTGAGGATAAACCCAATGAAAAGCCCAATGAAAAGCAGTTTGGGTCGGATTGGTATATTACGAAAACCGACTTGTTTGATAAATTTATCCAATGCCGCCCACATAACGCTGACAGCGGTAAAAATAAATTAACCGTCTTTGGTATGAATGGCTCCAATAAATTGCATTGATGATAAGGGCAAAATTGGAAATGGCAAAATTGAACACTTGGAGTTTAGGTGAAATGAAAACGTTAACTATTGCATTTTTTTGTTTGTTTTTTATTACTAAAGCTTATGCCGAACAAGAGGTTGAGCAAGAAAAGGTCCGGCAAAATAATGTGCCGGAGGTTGATGAGGCGGAGGGTAATAGTGATCCATTTGGGATCTTTTCTGCAGCCTCCTGTCATGAATTGGCAGAAAGGATTACCAAAAAACACACCCCCGATTTTTCACAGTGCTATAAATCACAAGCAGTTACCAATCAATGTGATGAATTTGAGGGCAGTTTGGTCGGTAAAAACCAGGACTCTACTGTATTAGTTGTGCTCGATGCGTCTGGTTCTATGGTTGGTGAAATAGGAGGCGAGCAGAAAATTGATATAGCCAAAAATGTTGTACGAAATTTTGCATCTGGACTTTCAAAGGGAACACAATTTGGGCTGCTTGTGTACGGGCATCACGGTTCAAATCAAGAAAAAGATAAACCTTTGTCGTGTGAAAAGTCGGAAATGTTGTTTGGGTTTGGTGAGTTTCAAGCCAGTAAGTTTGATGCAGTATTAGATGGCTTTGATGCAACAGGTTGGACATCTATTGCAGGAGCGATAAATACTGCTGAAAATTTATTAGCTGGTATTGAAGGCAGTAAGTCGCTTTATATTGTTTCTGATGGTATCGAGACTTGTGGAGGCGATCCGATTAGTGCAATGAAAACATTAAAAGAAAACGACAAAGCGATACAAACGGAAGTTAATATTATTGGTTTTGATGTGGATAATGAGACTCAAGCACAACTTAAAGCAATCGCGGCAGCAGGGAAAGGAAGCTATTTTGCGGCTGATGATGCGGATAAGCTACGAAAAGAGTTTGACAAAGAAAAAGAAAGATTGATTGATGAGGCAATAAAAAGACGCAATTGTATCCTTGATGGGGCGATCGAAAAAGCAAGTGTAAATAATGCAATTGAAAAAGATCAGCGCGCTTGCTTGGTGGAAAAAATTGAGACACGCCGTGAAGCATCGCATGAAGAATATGAACGCTTAAAAAATAGTAAGCAAATAGAATTGTCTTGTGCAAATTGGCTAATAGAACAAAGATTCAGGTCGGCAAGAAACAAAGATTGGATTAAAGCCACGAATGACGCCGCTTTTAATATGATGGATATTCAGGGTGAATTACATAAATCGCATATTGAGGTAGAGAAAGAGCATAAAGAAAATATTAACAAAATCAACGGAGAGTGATAGCTGCAGTGGTCAAAACTTAATCTGACGGACAGTATCTTTTAAATTAGACTAATTTTGCAGATATAATTTATGATTTAGATTTTTGTTCTGTTTTGTGGGTGGTGAATGTCCAGTTTTACAGTAAAGTGATAATTTTTATACCGTTTTTCAGTTTGATACCGATGTTATGAGTCATTAATCCGGCATCCAAGTATGTTCGTTTTTAGACTTTACCGGTTTTAATCTATTATCGGTTGCAGAAACGGGTATAATTGCAATTTTTGGTGGTGTTAAGAATTAAGCTGTAAAAAATAGTTCTAATGCGTAAATAGAAGCGAATTATAATTAGGAGCAATGCAGTAAATCAATATGACGAAGTTTCATTCTAAATATTTCGCTCATGAATTGACTCGAACTGGAGGGAAGGGTGTGGACCGCCTTGGTCGTGCCTTGTTTGACGCTCGTGTTGACCTGAACCCACACCAGATAGAGGCGGCGCTCTTTGCTTTGAGATCGCCATTATCCAAGGGCGTTTTGCTGGCTGATGAAGTCGGTCTTGGTAAAACCATTGAGGCCGGACTGGTAATCTGTCAGAGTTGGGCAGAAAACTGTCGAAAACTATTGGTCGTGTGTCCTGCCTCCCTACGTAAGCAGTGGGCAGTTGAGCTGGAGGAGAAATTTAATTTACCCAGCCAGATTCTTGATGCTAAAACCTATCGCGATTTACAAAAAGCAGGCAACCCGAATCCTTTCGATGAACGAAAAATTATCATTTGCTCTATGCACTTTGTGGCCAGCAAAGCTATGGATATTCGAGCTATCCCATGGGATCTTGTTGTCATTGATGAAGCGCACAAACTAAGAAACGCATATAGGGAAAGCAACCGGATTGGTCAGGCTGTCAGACAAGCTACATTAGACAGAAAAAAATTACTGTTAACTGCTACTCCGCTACAAAACTCTCTTCTCGAACTTTACGGTCTTTCAACGCTGATAGATGAGAATATTTTTGGAGATCTTGCGTCTTTCAGAACTCAGTATATAAATTATGGCGGGGACGTTTCCGGACTTCGCGACCGCCTTCAAGGCTTTTGTTGGCGTACACTTCGCAGTCAAGTGGTTGAGTATGTTCCCTATACCGAACGTAAGCTGATTACGCGCCCATTTAAGCCTACAGAGCAGGAACATCATCTGTATGAGGCTGTTTCTAAATATTTAATGCGCGATGATACCTATGCCTTTCCTGCCAGACAAAAACACCTATTGATCCTACTTATTCGAAAGGTACTGGCATCTTCACCGACCGCGCTTGCCGGTACCCTTGAAATCATAAGAGAGCGATTAGAGGGGCTTTTGGAAAAGGCAAAAAATGGCCGTTCAGTCTCGCAAGCTTTAATCGAACAGGCGAATTTAGATGAAGACCTGCTGGATGAAATACTTGAAGATGAAGAGGATGATATCAGTGACATTATCCCGGAAAACAATGAGCCTGTTCGGGAAGAAGAACTCGATTTTGCCCGTCTTAGTAATGAAATAAATGAAATCAATCAATATATTGAATGGGCGCGAAGCATAGGAATAGACACTAAATCCAAAGCTTTACTCACAGCACTTGATGTCGGTTTTCAGAAAATGACTGAGATGGGGGCAGCTCGAAAAGCCGTCATTTTTACCGAGTCCCGAAGAACTCAGGATTGGTTATTGAATCATTTGAATAACCAAGGGTTTGCTGATCAGGTCATCACCTTCAATGGCACCAACAAAGATGATTCAACCGGAAAAATCTATACCGATTGGCTGGATGCCAACAAAGATACCGGGCGCATTACCGGCTCACGACAAATTGATATGAGGGAGGCAATCCTCGATCATTTCAAAAAAAGCGCAAGCATTTTAATCGCCACGGAAGCCGGAGCTGAAGGCTTGAACATGCAGTTTTGTTCTATGGTGATTAATTTCGATTTACCTTGGAACCCTCAACGAATCGAGCAGCGCATTGGTCGTTGTCATCGTTATGGGCAAAAGCATGATGTCGTTGTTATCAACTTTCTCAATGAAAAAAATGAGGCCGACAGACGAGTACATGAAATCCTGGAGCATAAATTCAATCTTTTCAGTGGCGTTTTTGGTGCCTCGGACGACGTACTTGGAACCATCGAATCGGGTGTGGATTTTGAACGCCGCGTGTTGGATATCTATCAAGAGTGCCGGACTGAAGATGAAATACAAAGTGCCTTTGCCGCCCTTCAAAAAGAACTGGAAGAATCCATCCAAATTAAGTTAAAAGATACCAGAAAAGTCCTGCTGGAAAACTTCGATGAAGACGTTCATGAAAGATTGAAAAGCAACCTGATCGGCACGCAAGAGAGACTCGACCGTATCGGCAAACAGTTCTGGGCCGTTACCAGGCATGTGCTGTCCGAACATGCGACGTTTAATGATTCCACGCTTTCTTTTACGCTCCACAAGCCGCTAGTTAACGGCACGAGGCTTGGCACCTACCATCTTGTTACAAAAAACAAGGAAGTGCAGAACAGCGAGTTTTTGTATCGACTGAGCCACCCTCTGGGAGAGCATGTCATTCAAATCGGTAAGGATTTACTCTGCCCCGTCTCAACGGTCGTGTTTGATATTACTAATAATCCGACGAAGATATCCGTCATTGAAAACCTCAAAGGAAGATCAGGCTGGCTTACACTCACTAAGCTCATAATTTCTTCGTTCGAATCAGAAGAATATTTGTTGTTTTCAGCAATCGATGATGCCGGAGAGAACCTTGGTCAGGAGACAATAGAAAAGCTCTTCAATTGTATTGGTTATGACAACCAAGAAACATCGCTGCCTGAACCGATAAGGCAAAGGCTCTTTGCAGATAGTGAAAGGCATATCAAGGCCACCATCACCAGAAACCTTGAAGATAACAATAAGCATCTGTCAGAAGCCTGTATTCAGCTCGATAAGTGGGCAGAAGACATGGAAAAGGCGGCGGCCAAAGAGATGGATGACACCAAACGCATGATTGCCGATATTCGCCGACAAGTCAGACTTGCTCCGACTATGCAGGAACAGGCCGAGCTTCAGGGCGAGCTAAAAAAGCTTGAAACCTTGCGCCGCAGACAACAACAGAAAATTTTTGATGTTGAAGATGAAATAGCCCAAAAACGGGATTCGCTGGTCGAACAGTTGACCAAGCGAATGGAGCAAAAAACAGAAACCCAGACACTTTTCACCATCCGCTGGGAGGTCAAGTAGTGAATCACGCAAGGCCCCCAAAACAAAGAAATAATCCGCAGATTACGCAGATGGACACAGATTTTTATCTGACGGAATTCAGTTGCATTGGAAATGGAAATAAAAATGAAAGTGGAGATGGGTGATGAGTAAGAATAATACGATCACAGTTTTAAATACTGAGGTAAAAATAAAGGCAATAGATCAAAATGACTTCATTTGCCTCACTGATATTGCAAAGTCCAGAAATCCCGATCATCCCGACGATTTAATCAGAAACTGGCTCAGAAATCGCAATACGTTGGAACTCCTTGGAATTTGGGAGCAGCTTCATAATCCTGATTTTAACCCCGTCGAATTCGACGGGATTAGAAAAAAGGCTGGGCTTAACAGCTTTACACTGACACCCAAACAATGGGTGTCGTTCACCGGAGCTATCGGAATCACATCAAAGGCAGGTCGCTACGGGGGCACTTTCGCACACAAAGACATTGCTTTTGAATTCGCCTCCTGGGTCTCTGTTGAATTCAAACTCTATCTTATTAAAGAGTTTCAACGGCTCAAAGAAGCAGAACAAAAGCAGCTTGGCTGGGATGTTGGGCGTCAACTTACCAAAATCAACTATCGTATTCACACCGATGCTATTAAAGAAAACCTGATTCCAGCGGAGCTGACCAAACAACAGGTTAGTTTTGTTTACGCCTCGGAAGCTGACATACTGAACATGGCGCTTTTCGGGAAAACTGCCAAACAGTGGCGGGATGAACACCCGAACGATAAGGGCAATATTCGAGATTACGCCAACGTGACACAACTGGTATGCTTGGCCAATCTGGAAAACCTGAATGCGCACTTTATTCAGCAGGGGTTGGAACAGCCTGAACGGCTTAGAATTTTGAATAATACAGCCATCCAGCAGATGAAGCTGTTAACGGAAGATAAAGCAGTTAAGAAATTACAATGAGCTACGAAGATAATAACCGCGAAACGCACGAAACACATGAAAAGGTTTTATTTCCTAATGAATGCTATGCCATTCAGGGTGTAATCTTTGATGTTTACAAATAAATGGGCTGTGGGTTCTTAGAAGTGGTTTATCAAGAATGCCTTGAGAGGGAACTCACCAAGCGGGCGATTCCTTTTCAGCCCCGGGTTGCGCTTCAACTGAATTATAAAGGTGAACCACTGAAACAGACCTATAAGCCTGATTTTATCTGTTACGAGAAGATCATCATTGAAATAAAGGCAGTTAAGGAACTGGGTGCCGACCATAAAGCCCAACGCTTGAATTACCTCAAAGCAACAGGACTTGAACTGGGCTTGCTCGTCAACTTTGGCAGTCACCCCAAAACTCAAATTATACGTATTGCAAATACTAACTTCCGCGATTTTCGCGCCTTTCGCGGTTAAAAATACAGGAGATTGAATTTATGCCGACTACCGAAAAACTGAGAAACAAGCTTATGGCCAAGCTGACGGAGCTGTTCCAGCTGGATCAGCCGGATCTTGATTTTGGATTCTATCGCATCATGCAGGCTAAATCCCAGCAGGTGAAGTCCTTCATCGATAAAGATCTCCTGCAGATTATTGAGGATGCCTTCGGGCAGGTTGATGAAGGCAGAAAGGCTGAACTCGCCGCTGCCGTGGAAAAAGCAATTCAAACCGCCAAAGACTTCGGAGCGCCAAATCCCGAAGAGACAGAACCGGTAAAAAAAGCCAAGGCGGCACTGGATGCCCTGCGCGACGGAGCCACCGCTGAATCCGACGTGTATGACCATCTGTACCGTTTCTTTGAACGATATTATGACGAAGGCGATTTTATATCTCGCCGGTATTACGCCCGAGAGAACGCCGGAAAGGCCGCTCCCTTTGCCATTCCATACAATGGCGAGGAGGTTAAGCTGCACTGGGCCAATGCGGACCAATACTACATTAAAACGGCAGAATACTTTTCCAACTACAGCTTCGATATTACCCAGGCTGCTGAAATCCGTAAGATGTCGGATGGAGAAAGGGTTCTAAACGGCATCCCGGAAAAAACGCTCAAGGTGCATTTCCGTATTGTCGATGCCAGCGAAGGTGAGCATGGCAATGTAAAGGCTGCCGAAGAAAAAAAGCGGTTTTTCATTCTGCACGAGGAAAATCCGGTGGAGTTCAACGATGCAGATGAGCTGGTTATCAATTTTGAATACAAAGCGCTACCCGGAGGGAAGAATGACGTTGATGCCGATACAGAGAAGGCATTGAAAGAAAAATTCGGCAAGAGCCTGAACAAAGGGGCTATGCCGAATCTGGCCATTGCTGCGAAGGTTATTGAGGCTGCTTCCGGGTCAGAAAAGGCCAAAGAATATCTCAGCGCATTGGGCCTGCATGCACCGACAGACAAGATTTCCAACAGACCGCTACTGGCGAAATATATCAACCAGTACACCGCCCGCAACACCTGCGACTACTTCATCCATAAAGACCTTTCAGGCTTCCTTAAACGAGAGCTGGACTTCTATATCAAAAACGAGGTGATGCACCTTGATGATATCGAAAATGCCGATGCCCCTGCCGTGGAAAACTATCTGGCCAAGCTCAAGGTCATCCGCAAGATTGCCACCAAGCTGATCGACTTCCTCGCCCAGCTGGAAGATTTTCAGAAAAAGCTCTGGCTGAAAAAGAAGTTCGTCACCGAGACCAACTACTGCATTACGCTGGATCGTATTCCCCAAGAGTTGTACGAAGAAATTGCAGCCAACGATGCGCAGCGTGAAGAATGGGTAAAGCTCTTTGCCATTGATGAGATAAAGAGCGACGCCGGAGGATTGCCCGGTATGGGGTCGCCGGAATATTCGGTTCCGCTGACGACCGACTTCCTGAAAGCGAACGACAAACTGGTATTGGATACTGCATTTTTCAGCAGTGATTTTAAGGCAAAGTTGATTGCGTCAATCGAGGACTTTGACGAACAGTGCGATGGCCTGCTGATTCATTCGGAGAATTTTCAGGCTTTGAACCTGTTGCAGGAGCGGTATCGGGAGCAGGTTAAGTTTATCTATATAGACCCTCCTTACAACACAGCATCCACACCAATCCTATATAAGAATGAGTATAAGCATTCTTCATGGGCATCTTTGATGTTTGATAGGCTTGCTACATCAAGGAACCTAATGAACAAGATTAATGGCATAAAGGCAGTAGCAATTGACGATGCAGAGATGGTTAACCTGTCTCAAGTCATCGAAGGAGTATATCCCGAATACAGGTTTTCAAAGGTAACAGTTGTTCACAATCCGAAAGGTTCTATTACTAAAGATTTTAACCGCGTTCATGAATACTGTCTATTCCTGACAAAGGAAGATGATAAGGCCGCAATAGCTAGGACTCTTGAGGAAAATAAGACACCTAGAAAAATGCGTCGTTGGGGTGAAAATTCACTTAGAACTGAGCGTCGTCTTTCTTTTTATCCAATATATGTGAAAGACGGCAAAATAGTTCGAGTTGGTGAGGTCCCGCCTGATGATTTTCATCCTTCAGGAAGAAATGTGAGCACTGATTCTGGCGAAATTGAAATTTGGCCAATTGATCAAGACGGAGTTGAAAGGCGTTGGAATTTTGGACTGGACTCAATACATGAAAACTTGCAACGGGTTACTATTCAAAAGGTTGATAACACCTTAGACCTCTTTTTAACACACGAGCTTACAGTCCCAAAGACCTTCTGGAATGGGGGTGAATTTGATGCAGGCAATTATGGGAACACACTTCTAATTAATATTCTCGGAAGCAAACTCTTTGATTTTCCAAAGTCAATAAAGCTTGTGAAGCGATGTGTTTATCTTGCTACCGCAAACAGTAAAGAATCTGTAGTTCTCGATTATTTTGGAGGTTCTGGAACAACTGCACATGCAACGATTGAGCTAAATAAAGAAGATGATGGAATACGTAAATATGTGCTGGCTGAAATGGGAGCACACTTCAACAATGTTCTTAAGCCTAGAACGCAAAAAGTCATCTATTCCCCAGACTGGAAAAACGGCAAACCGACAAGTCGTGACACAGGCATCTCTCACTGCTTCAAATATATCCGTCTTGAATCCTACGAAGACACACTGAACAACCTTGTCTTTGACGAAAATCCTGTTCGTGGCAAAGCCATCGAAAGCAACCCATCGCTTAAAGAGGACTACATGCTCCGCTATCTGCTGAATGTGGAAACCCGGGGCAGTCAGAGTTTGTTGAATATAGATGCTTTTGCTGACCCAACGGCCTACTCCCTTCTGGTGAAAAGACCCGGCAGTGATGAACAGGTCACAAAAAATATCGACCTGATAGAAACCTTTAATTACTTGCTTGGCCTGCGCCTTGAAAACATGGCCGCCCCGCAGACCTTTACTGCCAGCTTTACCCGCAAGCCCGATCCTGAACTGCCCGAAGACCAGCATACTAAGCTGGTGGTGGATGGAAAAATTAAGACAATCAACAATGAACAATTAACAATGAACAAAAATGGCAATACTGATAATTGTTCATTGTCTACTGATCATTGTAAAATCTGGTGGTTCCGCAAGCTGGAAGGCTGGGTTCCAGCCGATCCGATGAACCCGAACAACGGTCAGAAAGAGCGTGTGCTGATCGTGTGGCGTAAGCTCACCGGTAATCTGGAAGAAGATAACCTGATGCTGGACGAGTGGTTCGAAAAATACCGCATTTCAACCCGCGACTTTGAATACGACACCATCTATGTCAACGGCTCCAACAACCTGCCCAACCTGAAAAAGGATGACGAGAACTGGAAGGTCCGCCTCATTGAAGAGGAGTTCCACAAGAAAATGTGGAATGATGAAGGGGGAATGGGGAAATGAAGAAAGCGGATAAAAAACGGATACCCCTTTCTCGCAAGAGCGAAACAGATCTCATCCGTTCATCGGCGGCTGAATATTTGACCTTTGTGGCGGCAACCGGCGACGGTGGCGTTGAGGCGGTATACGCGGATGAAAACATCTGGCTGTCCCAAAAGATGATGGGCGTGCTCTACGACGTCAATGTGCGCACGGTGAATGAACACCTGAAAAAGATTGTTGCTGACAGCGAGTTGCAGGAAGATTCAGTTATCCGGAAATTCCGGATAACTGCCGCCGATGGCAAAAATTACAACACCTTGCACTATAATCTATCGGCCATTATTGCGGTCGGTTATAAGGTCAACTCGGAACGTGCCGTCCAATTCCGAAAGTGGGCCACCACCATCATAAAGGAGTATACCATCAAAGCCTATGTGATGGATGACGAGCGCATCAAAAGCGGCGGTTCGATTCTAACGGAACAATACTTTGAAGAGCAGCTGGAACGTATTCGGGAAATACGTCTTTCTGAGCGCAAATTCTACCAGAAGATTACCGACATTTACGCGACGTCCATTGACTATGATGTGACTGCTCAGGCGACCAAACGCTTTTTTGCAACCGTACAAAACAAGCTGCATTGGGCTATTCATGGACAGACCGCTGCCGAAGTGATCGTTGATCGGGCGGACCATCAAAAACAAAACATGGGCCTGACGACCTGGAAGGACGCTCCAAAAGGTAAAATCCAGAAGTTTGACGTCAGTGTAGCCAAAAATTACCTGACCGAAAACGAAATGGCACAATTGAGCCGATTGGTGAACGCTTATCTGGATGTGGCTGAAGACATGGCCTTGCGCAAGATGCCTATGACAATGCAGGATTGGGAAACACGGCTGAATAAATTCATAGAAGCTACCGACCGCAAAATCCTGCAAGATGTTGGAAGGGTAACGGCGGAAATTGCCAAGGCCCATGCTGAAAGCGAGTTTGAAAAATACCGTACCATTCAGGATCGGCTTTTTGAGAGCGACTTCGATCGTCTATTGAAACAGATAGAAGCCACCCCAAAAGAGGGAGACACGTAATGGCAAAACAAAAATCCAAAGGACCTAAACAGCATAAATTCAGGGACAAGCTTCTCCTGAATCAATGGCTGATGAGCTTGTTCGGTATTGATCCGCTTGCCGAAGACGCATCGATACGTCCCTTTCACAAACTGGCTGAGCCTATTCGTCATCCCAAGCTGGAAGGTTTCGACAAGGATAATCTACACAACTTCTACCATGCACTGGTTAACAGCAATCTGTTTTGGGATGATGGTGTACAACTGAGCAAATCACAGTTGCTGGCCTATGAAGAGAATATTGTCAGACACACTCAAGCGATCAATGCCAAGCGTCATCGTCCCGTGGTCTGGAAGTATTATCAGTGGCTTTCGCTTTTGTTTGTTGAAATCTATCTCGACCGTTATTTCAGTGACCGGGAGTCTTTGCTCGCTGCGCTAAACGAGTATGTTGACCGTTTTAACAGCCGCTACTTGGAATATGCCGATATGGCCTATTTCAATGAAGACGAGCTGAACAAGCTCTCTTTGCAGAATGCCACTGGCTCAGGCAAAACGCTGCTGATGCATGTCAATTACCTGCAGTATAAGCACTACTCAAAAAAATACGGCAAAGAGAAGAATCTCTCCAGAGCAGTTCTTATCTCACCCAATGAGCGTCTAAGTAATCAACATTTAACCGAATTTCATGAAAGTAATATTAATTCGGCGTTACTTGAAAAAAAACAAATTTCAACGGCTGACATTGATGTAGTTGAGATTACAAAATTAGGTCATAAAGAAGGACCGGGAACAATTGCAACTCGCAGTCTTGGCGATCAGAATTTGCTGCTTGTTGACGAAGGGCATCGCGGCCTTTCAGGGAAAAACGCCAAGACGGATGAAAACGCATGGTTTAAAAACCGTGCCATGCTATGTGAAAAAGGCTTTACCTTCGAATACTCGGCAACCTTTGATCAGGCCGTTTCCGGTACGGGACACGAAGACGACTATGCAAAAACGGTTGTTTTTGACTACTCCTACCGTTGGTTTTATGAGGATGGCTTTGGCAAAGACTATCAAATTCTCAACTTACCAAAATCATTTGAGGATTTAAAAGCCGTCTATTTAACCGCCTGTCTGCTTAAGTTCTATCAGCAGCTTGATATCTATGAGGACAAGCGCGAGGAATTGCATCCTTTTAATATTGAGAAGCCTTTATGGGTTTTTGTTGGGAGCACCGTAACCGGTGGCAAGCTCGGGAAGGACGAACAGATTGTCGCCACCGATGTGGCCCAGATTATCGCATTCATAGCCGATTTTCTCTCGAACAAAGATAAGGCTTGCAAGCGTATGGAGGAAATTCTGACCGGAAACGGACAGGACACCGGTCTATTGGATAGTAATGGCGTTGATATTTTTGAAGGCTCATTTACATGGCTGGCCAAAACAATGAACGCAGGGCTTTCTTATGACGATCTTTACAAAAATATCCTTCAATTGCTGTTCAACACAAACACCGGCGGGCATCTTGCCCTTGATCGCGTAAAAGGAGAATCTGGGGAAATTGCGCTGCGGGTCGGCACGTCAGAGACACCTTTTGGGCTGATTAATGTTGGTGATGCTAAAGCGCTTGCGGAGCATATTGAAAGTGTAGCGAAACAAGATGGTTTGTCACTGTCTGTTGAGGATAGCGACTTCTCGGAAGCGGCCTTTGATTCTGTTAAGGATTCCGCCTCCCCAGTCAACCTGCTTATCGGCTCAAAGAAGTTTGTCGAAGGCTGGGACTGCTGGCGAGTGAGTACCCTTGGTTTAATGCATGTTGGTAAAAGCGAAGGGGCACAAATTATTCAGCTTTTTGGACGTGGCGTGCGACTGAAAGGATACCAATGGAGTCTCAAGCGAAGTGGGCATAGCTATGCTGCGTCCATTCCTTCATATATCGAGGAACTGGAGACGCTGAACGTATTCGGTGTGGAAGCTGATTTTATGGAGAAATTCCGCCAATTCCTTGCCGATGAAGGATTGCCCGGCAATGAGCGCAGACGTGTGTTTACCATACCGCTGAATGTCACCTATGACTTCGGCAAAAAGTTACAGATTATCAGGCCAAAACGAAAAGCGGATGACGGAAAAGAATATGACTTTAAAAAGGATGCTCCCGTCCCCAGCTTGGGTCAGCTAACAGAGTATCTTCAGCTACACCCGGTTGTGTCTGACTGGTATCCGCGTATTCAATCCATCCACTCAAAGAAGACTGCCGAGGCGATCAAAAAAGATGATGTGAAATTGGCTGACAGGCATATCTCGCTACTGAATATGGATGCGTTGTATTTCGAACTCGAGCAGTTCAAGCGTGAGAGAAGTTGGTACAACCTGAATATTGATAAAACAGGTATCCAAAAGCTCCTTGCTGATACAACATGGTACACCCTCTATCTGCCGACCAGCCGATTGGAACCAACTAGTTTTGATGATGTTTTATTATTGCAACAGGTGGCAACCGAACTCCTCAAGAGGTTCTGCGATCATTATTACAACTATTGTAAACGGTCATTTATTGAACCACGCCTTGAGCTAAGAGAGCTTACGCCGGAAGATGACAATATCCCTCAGGAAGATTTTTATCAACTCATCGTCGATGGCAGTGAAGAACAGGTAATTTCTGGAATTATTAAAGTGCAAAAAGAACTGGAGGAAAACAAGCAATCACTGCTTAAAGCAGGCGAGCTCCAAGCCTGTAAATTCGGGATGCATCTTTTTGCGCCGCTCTTCCATGTAAGAAAAGGTGGAAAAATTACTATTTTGCCAGTAGCGCTGAACCAAAGTGAATTTCAATTTGTGACGGATCTAAAAGAATGGTCCGAAACCAATACTGACCAACTTCAAAAGGACGGTGTTGAACTCTTTTTGCTTAGAAACTTAAGTCGTGGAAAAGGTGTGGGTTTTTTTGAGGCGGGTAATTTCCATCCCGACTTTATTCTGTGGATGATTGTTGATGGCAAACAATATGTCACCTTCATTGAGCCGCACGGGCTGCTTCACGAAGGCCCTGCGAGTGAGAAGGTGCAATTCCACAAGCGCATCAAAGATATCGAAATGCGCTTTGCCAACCCGGATGTCATTCTCAACAGTTTTATTCTGTCGTGGACAAAATACCCACATCTTCGTTGGGGAATCTCGCAGGAAGAGCTGGAAGCCAATCATGTGCTCTTCATGACGGATGACCGGAATGGATATATTGACAAATTGTTTGATAGGTTAAAAGTGATTGCAAAATAGTAAACTAGTATTGTCTATGCCTAGCTTGCATTTAACCCCATATATGCGATAATCCACATATATGAAAAAACGAATATATAAATTATGACCCCGGTTAGTTTTTATAAATGTTTGGCGGATGAGACGCGGTTGCAGTCGGTGTTGTTGATTGCGGTGTGTGGGGAGCTTTGTGTTTGTGATTTGATGGTGGGGCTTTCGATGGAGCAGCCTAAGGTGTCGCGGCATTTGGCGCAGTTGCGTAGCTGTGGTGTGCTTTTGGATGAGCGTCGGGGGAAGTGGGTGTATTATCGTTTGCATCCGGATTTGCCGAGTTGGGCGCGGGAGGTGGTGTTGCTGACGGCGGCGCAAAATGGTGATTATTTTTCGGCGGCGCTTAAGCGCGTTAAATCGTCTCAGGCGCAAACGCGTAATTGTGGTTAATGATAAGGGTCAGTGATGAAAATTCTCTATATTTGTACGCATAATCGCTGTCGCAGTATTTTATCTGAGGCGATTACCAATGACTTAGCCGGTGATGTGATTACGGCGAAAAGCGCGGGCAGTGCGCCGGCTGGGGAGGTGCATCCGCTGACGCTGAAATATTTGGCGCAATCGGGTTATAAAACCGCGCATCTTCGCAGTCAATCGTGGGATGATTTTGCGGATTTTGCCCCGGATGTGGTGGTGACGTTATGCGACTCGGCGGCGGGGGAATCGTGTCCGGTTTATTTTGGCAAAAGTATTAAATTACATTGGGGGCTGAATGACCCATCGAAAAACACGGATTCTGATGCGGCAACCGAGCAGGCGTTTTTGCAGTGTATTTCGGTTATTGAAAAACGCGTGGCGGCGCTAAAGGCGATTGTCGAACTTGGGGCTCAGGGTGAGGATTTCGTGTCGCAATTACGGCAAATTGGGGAGATTGTCTAATGTCGCAAAGTGAGTTAAAAAACATTGAATTTGAACATTTCAAGGTTCCAGAGCAGGCGCATTTTATGCACACGCCATCGACGGCCTCGACACATGAACCGCGTATACTATTGTTGTATGGGTCGCTTAGAGCGCGCTCATTTAGCCGCTTGGTGGTTGAGGAGTGTGCGCGGTTATTAACGGCGATGGGGGCGCAGGCGCGTATTTTTAATCCGCATGGATTGCCGCAAACGGATAGTGATGATGGCTCGCATCCCAAGGTGCAGGAGTTGCGCGAGTTAATGACCTGGTCAGAGGGGCAGGTATGGTGTTCGCCGGAGCGTCATGGTTCGATGACGAGTATATTTAAGAGTCAGATAGACTGGGTGCCGCTGAGTATTGGTGCGGTGCGCCCGACGCAAGGTAAGACGCTAGCAGTGATGCAAGTGTGCGGCGGTTCGCAGTCGTTTAATACGGTAAATCAATTGCGTATATTGGGACGCTGGATGCGTATGGTGACGATTCCGAATCAATCGTCTGTGGCGAAGGCGTTTTTGGAGTTTGATGATGATAATCGCATGAAGCCCTCTGCGTACTATAATCGTATTGTGGATGTGATGGAGGAGCTGATGAAGTTTACGTTATTGCTGCGAGACCATAAAGAATATATGGTTGATCGTTATTCGGAGCGTGTCGAAAGCGCTGAGCAGTTAAGTGCACGGGTCAATCAACGTAACATATAGCGTGACGCAATTGGTAGTACGCCACTGATAGGGCATACGCTGATAGGCCATACTTTTTATCAGGCTCACCAGACACCAAATTCACCAGACACCAGACACCAGACTTAACCGCACTGAGATATACACGCCACGGTACAATCGCTGAGGTATGATTGCCGCTATGCCTTTCGGTGCGTAGGGGTGCGTAGGGTTTGGTTTTGACTACTACAACTACCGCCGCTATTTGCTACTGGTGCTTTTCGTCGTCGTTTTTGTGGTTTTCGTGGTGGTTGCTTTCTTAGTGGTTGCTTTCTTAGCAGCAGGCTTTTTAGCGGCAGGCTTTTTAGCGGCAGGTTTCTTGGCTGTTGCTTTTTTGGCGGTTTTTTTCGTGGGTTTCTTCTGCTCGATTAGCTTGGTTGCGGCTTCTAGCGTGAGTTTTTCGACGTCAAAATCCTTGCCCAGCTCAACTTTGGTTTTGCCTTTGATGATGTTAAATCGGCCCCAGCGCGCTTTTTCGACGCGAATACCTGCCTCTGGCCAGTGGTGGATGAGTTTTTCCTTTTCCTTACGTTTTTTGTCTTCGATAAGGGTGACAATATCCTCGTGGCTTAGATTGTCGTAGTCATATTTTTTGGGGATATTAATAAACAGATTGTTCCATTTAAGGTATGGGCCAAATCGACCAACGGCTTTTTGTACGGGTTTGCTTTCGTATTCTGCAATTGGGGCGTCGGCTTTTTGTTTGGCAATAATTAGCTCAACCGCTTCGTCGTAGCTGACGGTAAACGGATTTTTGCTTTTGCCCAGTGAAATATACTGACCATCGTATTTGACGTAGGGGCCGTAACGGCCTTCGTTGACTTCGACGGCATGGCCTTCGTAATCGCCGAGATTGAGGGGCAGTTCAAATAATTTTAATGCCTGTTCTAGCGTGATTTCATCAAACGCCAAATCGCCAATAAGGCTAGCAAATTGCGGCTTTTCTTCGTCTTCTTTGGTGCCTAATTGGACAAAAGGCCCATAGCGACCAAACCGCACCGAAACGGGTTTACCCGTTTTTTTGTCAATGCCGAGTTCTCGTGCTTGCATGACTTCTTCGCGCGGCACGGCCATTTTTTCCTCAACATTTTTTGAAAAAGTCTGCCAAAATTCGTCTAGCAGGGTCAGCCAGTCCTTTTTGCCATCGGCAACGACATCTAGCTCGTCTTCGAGTTTTGCGGTAAAGTCATAGTCAACGTAACGGCTAAAATGTTTGGTTAAAAACAAATTAACGATTTTTCCTGTGGCAGTCGGCGATAGTCGGCGTTTGTCACTAATGACATATTCGCGATTGAGTAGCGTTTGAATAATCGATGCGTAGGTAGAGGGGCGACCGATGTCGTATTCTTCTAATGCCTTAACTAGGGTTGCTTCGCTGTAGCGGGGCGGCGGCTCGGTGAAATGCTGTGATGGAATAATATCGGTTAGTTGCAGTGTCTCACCAACGCTAAGCGGCGGAAGAATCGTGCCGCTGTCGCCAGTCGTCTCGGCGTTATCAGTGTTGTCGGCGTCGGCGTTATTTGGGGTGTTCTCGGTTTTTGTGATGCCAATTTGATAAACGGCCAAAAAACCAGGGTGCTTGATAGTCGAGCCGCTGGCTTTGAATGTAGCGGTCGTGCCGCACGCAAACGTGACCCCTACGGTATCCAGTATAGCGGGTGTCATTTGCGACGCAATGGCGCGTTTCCAGATCAAATCATAGAGCCGCCACAAGTCGTTGTCGAGCAGGCTGCGAAGCCGCTGTGGGGATTGACTCGCCGAGGTTGGGCGAATGGCTTCGTGCGCCTCTTGGGCGTTTTTAGACTTGGTTTTAAAGCGTCGCGGTTTGTCGGGGAGATAATCATCGCCAAAAGTGGTTTGAATATGCTGTCTAAACTGAGAAATGGCATCGTTCGATAAGCTGACAGAGTCCGTACGCATATAGGTGATTTTGCCTTCCTCGTAGAGTTTTTGCGCGAGCCGCATCGTGCGTGTTGCGCCAAAGCCTAATTTATTAGCGGCTTCTTGTTGCAGTGTCGAGGTAATAAAAGGCGGCGATGGGTTGCGTTTGCGTTCCTTTTTCTCGATGTCGGCAACGGTGAGCTTGCCGTCAGCGGCTGCTTTGATCTGCGCAACCGTTTGGCTTGCTTGTTCTGCGCTATTGATGTCAAATTGTTTTAGCTTAACATCCTGAAATGTCGTTAGTTTGGCTTCAAAAGTGTGTTGCGATTTCTGCAGTCCAGCCTTGATTTGCCAAAATTCTTGGCTAACAAAGGCGTCTATTTCTGCTTCGCGCTGGCAAATCAGCCGCAAAGCAGGCGATTGTACACGTCCTGCGGACAATCCTGATTGGACCTTGCGCCACAGCAGTGGTGATAAATTAAAGCCAACTAAAAAATCCAGTGCGCTGCGTGCTTGTTGGGCATTGACTAAATCCATAGAGATGCTGCGCGCATTTTTGATGGCTTGTTTGATAGCCGATTCAGTAATTTCATTGAAAACTACGCGGCTAGTTGCTTTGTCTTTCAGCTTGCCCTGCTGCTTGAGGACTTCGTATAGATGCCAAGATATGGCTTCGCCTTCTCTATCAGGGTCAGTCGCGAGATAAAGCGTATCCGCATCGCGTAGCGCACTGATAATCGCGTTAATGTGGCGCTTTGCGTCAGGCGAGACTTCGTAATCCATTGCAAAATGGTTATTGGGGTCAACCGCGTCAGTTTTTTTTCGTAGTTGGCGAACATGGCCATACGAGGCTAATACCGTGAAATCCTTGCCTAGGTATTTGTTGATGGTTTTGGCTTTAGCAGGTGATTCCACCACGAGTACGTTTTTTGTCATAATTTAGATATTTTTTCGCTATGTGCTATGGGTTTGTGGCGTTGTTAGTAATGGGTTTAATGGTGTTTTTGTTTGTATATTTGTTCTGTTGTTCGTTTTGCTATTCGTTTTGCTATTCGTTTTGCTATTCGTTTTTTGAGGCGTGTTGCATCAATGAAATACAGCGGGTGAAATTTCGTCGCTCAGCAAATGAGATAACCATTCTCTATCGGCGACTTTGTCTTGGCGATGATAAAGGCTCATCAGCGCGACCCACATGACGTCTTCGAGTAATAATTTGGACTCGTCTAGCGTCATGAGTTTGGCGATAATGGTTTCACGCAGTGGCGCATCGATGACGTGCATTTGTGTGAGTTTGTTGATAAAGCCGCGACTTTCGACTGAGATTTTTTGTTTTTCAGCCGCGCTAAACCAACGGATGCTTTGTTGGCTGGGTAGCTGCAAAAAATGATGGTTTTGCTGGATGTCGTTTAAGTCAACAAACCAATCGAGCGCACGATTGATGGTTTTTTCAGTAAAGCCCGCCTCATTGAGCGTTTGTTGCATTTCGTTGAGACTGGCGTTACCCTTTTGCTCATAAATAATATGATCAAACAAGTAGAGTAACGTGTCTAAGATAGAATAATTGTCTTGTTGCATGTGTTTGCTCGTTGTGTGCTCGTTTTAATCTGTGGCTTGTGTCGGTTGTGCTGTTGTTTATTGTGTTGTGTGTATTGTGTTGTGTGTATTGTGTCTTTTGTATTGGTCGATGTTAGTGTGTCTTTTTCTGGTAGCGACCACCCGCTTGTTTGGTGACGTGTCCATCCAGCTCAAGTATCAACAAGATAGAAGAGACTTGTCCAGCAGGCAAACCGCTACGCTTGGCAATCAAATCGACGGGCTGCGGTTCAAAAGTCAATGCTTGCCAAAGTGCGGACTTCTCAGGGTCATCTGTCACACTAGCGGGCAAATCAGCAAAACGCGGCGGCGTGTCGATTGGATGATGCGCCAAATCAATATTTACTTTTTCTAGCGTATCAGATTTTTGACTTTCTACAAACGTTAAAAGTTGCGCTTGTAGTTCTTCAAAGATATCGTTTGCCGTTTCCACCAGTTTTCCACCCTTTCGAATCAGATGGTTACAGCCTCGGGCGAGTGGGTTGTGGATAGAGCCTGGGATGGCAAAAACTTCTCGACCTTGCTCGAGTGCGGTTTGTGCAGTAATGAGTGACCCGCTTTTTAATGAAGCCTCTATCACCAGCGTGCCCAAGGTTAGCCCGCTAATGATGCGATTTCGTCTAGGGAAAGCTTGTGGCAAGACAGGTGTGCCAACGGGTAATTCGGTGACTACGCAACCTGCGTCTGTGATTTGGTGTGCCAAATCATGGTGTTTGGCGGGATAAATTCGATCGGGGCCCGTCCCCATGACGGCAATCGTTTGCCCTTGTTCCAATGCGCCTTGATGTGCTGCGCCGTCTATCCCAGTGGCGAGTCCGCTAGTAATGACAAGCCCTTGCTTGGCCAAAAAAGCGGCAAAGGCATGGGCATTATCGATACCCTCGTGAGAGGGTGAGCGGCTACCAACGATGGCCAGCTGCGGCGCGTTAAGGTATTCGATGTCGCCTCGAATAAACAACAACGGTGGCGGGTCGGCAATGGTGCGAAGTAGGGCTGGATACTCTGGGCTGGCTAGGGTTAGAATATGTGCGTTAGCGTTTTTCTGTAGCCAATCTATGTCGGTTTCTGCGTCGTGAAAGGCGTTCGTTATATCGCTGGGTGAAATGGTCGTGCCTGCGCGTTTTTTGTCCGTGCTCGACGCGCAAAAAAAAGCCTTCGGTTCTCCGAAGGCGTCGAGAATTTTTTGAAACCGTTTGGCGCCTATGCGTGGCATTCGCCACAGCGCGCACCAAGCTTGTAATTCATCTAAATTCTGCATGATAACAGGTTGGTGCAAAAAGCGCGCAGACGTTAACGTGTTAAATGATTAAGGGGCAACGAGCCGATCTCCTGGGTAGATTACATCAAACGCATTCATGATGAGTGCATAACTTACATCATCATAAGTATGATAGACAATCACAATACCCAAATCGTAATCGGGCAGTTTAAACTGCTCACCATAGCGACCAGTACCCATTTGCGCACTGGCGCGTACGATTTTAAACACATCACCTGGGACAACGCCGTGACCAGCGCCGCGGTTAATCAATAAGGTGTTGAATTGTGTGCCAGACTGTGTGTCAAATGCCCCCATGGGCTTAATGACCATGGCGTCTTCGTCAACGTCAGGAATTTTGGGTAAAAAGGTCAAATCACCGCCGATTTCTATCTCTTGTGTAGGGATGAGAATGTCTCGGGGGTAAAGTGGATTGACGCTATCAACGTGCATAAAGCTGGCGATACCATCTTCGTTGGCTTCTTTGACTAGTCTAAGTTGGCCGACATAGGTTGCTTCTACCCCTAATGGTTCGTTGGTAATGGGGTCGTTGATTGCGGCACTTTCACGGAAAACGTCGTAGTATTCGTCGTCAAAGGATTCGCCTTTGGCGTATACTTCTGACCGTCCGCTAAGCGAAATGTAGCTACCATCAGACTGCCCGACGATATAGGCATAGTCTTCGGAAAAACCGGGCTCAACGACACGGTTTTTGGTCATAAAAGGATAAACGATTTCTTTTGGCACCGTAGGGATAGGCTCTGCCAGCGTCTCTGTACGAACGGTTGGCGATAAATTGTAAATCGGTCGTCCGTCCGTTGTTTTTTTGCCAGTGTTCAATCCACGAATCGGGTTACTGCTACCGCCGACTTGGAGTTTTTTCATGCCGCCGATATTGGTATAGGTAATAATATCGCCAGGATAAATAAGGTGTGGATTTTTTAGCTTAGGATTGGCGTGCCAGATTTCTTTCCAGCGGGCGGGGCTTTGTAAAAAGCGTTGTGCGATGCTCCATAACGTATCGCCTTTTTTGACCACATAGCGATCAGGCGCGTCGGTACGGTACTCTGGTGCAACACGAACTGTTGTTGCGGGGATATTGATTTGTTTTGGGGCGCTTTGTGTTTCTGCTGGGCGCTGATAAGTTTGATTGTTTGCACAAGCAGTTAACGCAACGGTGCCCAAAATTAAAGCGGAATTCAACCAGTTTCTCACGATGATACTCCTTTCCTTAGTTAGGTTTGTTATTATTTCAGTCTCAAATATTGTAAACTACGTGCTGTGAAAATACAGGATTTTTTTAGTCTTTTTAGCAAAAAATGGTTATTTTGTGAATAAATTCAGCGAGCATGGATGTGCTGTTTTCTTATTAACTTGTTTTAAAACAAGCCGATAAAACTAAATCGTCGCGATTTTCAGTAATTGATGCTATCATAGCACTATGTGTATTGAGTTTTAATAAAAAGGATCGCTTTATGGCAATTTTATCTGTTTTACGGTTTCCTGATGTTAGGCTGCGCCAAATTGCTAAGCCCGTTGAGACGGTTGATACTAAGATTCAGCAATTGGTCAAAAATATGTATGAAACTATGTATCAAAAAAATGGTGTAGGTCTGGCGGCAACACAAGTCAACGTGCATTTACGTGTAGTGGTGGCAGATTGTGCTGGCGAAGGTGAGGCGCCTGCGCCCATTACTTTCATTAATCCTGAGATTATTAACGCCAGCGAAGAAAAAAACAAACACCAAGAAGGCTGCTTATCTATCCCAGAAATTTACGCCGATGTCGAGCGCCCTGATGTGGTGACGGTTCGTGCGCTAGATGAATTCGGCCATACGTTTGAGCGGGTTTGCGAGGGGCTGTTGGGCGTTTGTATCCAGCATGAAATTGACCATCTGAACGGTAAGTTATTTATCGATTATTTGTCGCCAGCCAAGCGAAATTTGATTCGCGAAAAAATGAAAAAATATGAAAAAAGATTGCAAAAAGAAACGGTAGCCGAAACAGGTTCGCCAGTCAGTCAATCGCCAGCTAATCAATGAAATTCGGCGTAGTTAAGTGCAATATGGTAGGTATTTGTTGGCATGGTAACCTAAACAGGATAGGCTGATGACGCGAATTGTTTTTGCGGGAACGCCCGAATTTGCCGCCACGCATTTGCAGGCATTAATCGAACATGGACATCAGCCCAGTCTGGTGCTAACCCAACCTGATCGTAGTGCAGGCCGGGGCAAAAAACTTAGCCAGTCGCCAGTCAAAACATTGGCGGCGACGCATCAAATCCCCGTATTGCAACCTGAAAAATTTGATGGGAAGGCGCAACAAACATTACTGGCGTTGCCGTCGCCAGACATTTTTGTGGTAGTGGCTTATGGTTTATTATTGCCGCAATGGCTACTGGATTGGGCGCGATGCGGTGCGATTAATGTGCACGCATCTTTGCTGCCGCGTTGGCGTGGTGCTGCACCGATTCAACGGGCGATAGCCGCAGGCGACAGCATGACAGGCGTGGCTATTATGCAAATGCAAACAGGGTTAGACACAGGGCCAGTTTGGGCGCAAACTCAAGTGCCGATTACCCCGCAAACAACGGCAGGGGCATTGCACGACACACTGCAAGCCGCCGGTTCAAAACTGTTGTTGGCTACATTGCCGCGTATGCTGGCCCAAACCGACGTGCCAACCCCGCAATCTGAGATAGGCGTGACCTATGCCAAAAAATTAACCAAGCAAGAAGCACAAATTAATTGGCAACAAGACGCGGTGACGATTTGCCGCAAAATTAATGCATTTAATCCTGTGCCAGTTTCGCATTGTCACGGTAAAAATTTCGCATCGGCGCGAGAGATTGCTTTGCGGATATTTGCCGCACAAGCCATCGAAGACGAAACAACCACAGCCGTTGGCACGATCCTGTGCGAATCCCCTGAGGGTATTGTGATCAAATGTCATCACGGTGCAATTCGCGTGACTGAATTACAGGAAATAGGGAAAAAGCGCTTATCCGTCAAGGAGTTTCTCAATGGCAAGTCGTTGGCGGGGTTTGTTTTTTCGTGACGGTGTACGCTGCAGATGATGCAATTAGTCCTAGATTGGCTGCGGTTTATGCCATTAATGATGTCATCAATTCAGGGCAATCGTTGCGTTATGCATTGTCAAAAAACTTAGAAAAAATTGCGACGGCTGCCGATAAAGGGCTGTGCCATGAAATCACCTATGGCACATTGCGTTACTATCCGAGCTTGGTTAAAACACTGCGTCCGTACTTGAAAAAAAACATTACAAAAAAAAACCAGATTGTAAAAATTTTGCTGGTTAGCGCCTTGTATCAGCTCATTCAGCTAAAGTTACCCAGCTATGCCGTGATTAACGAGTCGGTGGCGCTGTGCAAATCACTGAATATGGCTTGGGCGACAGGGTTTGCCAATGCGGTGTTGCGCCGTATTGCAGGCGCTGAAGATTTGGCTAAAGATTCGGTCAAATATTCGGCCAAAGACGCCGCCAAAAACGCCGCCAAAGACGCAATAATGCAGCAGGATGATTTTGCCGATCATCCAACGTGGCTTTGGCAGCGCATCCAGCGTGCCTACCCCGATAAAGCCGAAACCCTATTGGCAGCCAATCATCAACCTGCGCCAATGATGCTGCGCGTGCATGACACTGCACGGTTTTCTCAGACAAGTTATTTGGCGGCATTGCAGGCTGCTGGTATCGATGCCGCCGCGCATATCGATGCCAAAGCAGCGATTGTGCTCGCCGCGCCAGTCGCGGTTAGCCAATTGCCCTTTTTTGATGAGGGCGCAGTGACCGTCCAAGATGCCAATGCCCAGTTGGCGGCTAATCTATTAGGCGTTAAAGCAGGGCATCATGTGTTAGATGCTTGCGCCGCGCCCGGTGGTAAAACGGCACATATTGCGACCAAGGCAAGCCCGATAACGCTAACGGCGGTTGAAATCGACCCCACACGTAGTGAACGCATGCGTGACACGCTTTCGCGGCTGAAAGCGGGATTTGCTCATGATGTGACGATTAATGTAAAAGTTGCGGATTTGGCAGATTTGGCGGCTTGGCACAACGGTCAGTCTTTTGATCGTATTTTGCTGGATGCACCGTGTTCGGCGACTGGCGTTATCCGAAAACACCCAGATATTTTACACCACCGCCGAGAAAGTGATTTGCAGGCGCTTTGCCAATTACAAGGCCAGTTATTGGATTTGTGTTGGCAGTTGCTTGCCCCTGGTGGGCGCTTGTTGTATGCGACATGTTCGGTTTTGCCCGAAGAAAATCAGCAACAGATTGCCCGCTTTTTACAACGCCACACAGCGGCGAAACTTAGGCCGTTGGCACATAACCGCACGGTGGCGGTTGCTGACCATAACCAATCAAATCATGAACAAGGAGGCGTGCAAAATCCCGAATTGTCAGGCTGTTTGCAATTTTTACCAGATGCCTGGGGTGATGGCTTTTTTTATGCAGCGCTAGAAAAATAGATTGCCACAGTTTGATTGCTACAGTCTAAGGGCAGTTAAAGTATTGATGCGTCAACAGGGCGCGATAAGAACGGCTTTTTAAGAGGGCTTTTGTGAATAAACGCAAAAATAAACGCAAAAACCCTTTTCACGAATAAAAAAACCGTTATAATATGCCACCTATGCGGGAATAGCTCAGTGGTAGAGCACAACCTTGCCAAGGTTGGGGTCGCGAGTTCGAACCTCGTTTCCCGCTCCAATTTAACGAAAGTTAATTAGCCGTTGATGGCCAGCGGTAGTAACAGATTAGCGGGAATAGCTCAGTGGTAGAGCACAACCTTGCCAAGGTTGGGGTCGCGAGTTCGAACCTCGTTTCCCGCTCCAATTTTTTCCGTGTGGCGAGTTGGCAGAGTGGCTATGCAGCGGATTGCAAATCCGTGTACCTCGGTTCGACTCCGGGACTCGCCTCCACTTATTAATGAGTTCCTATCGGTCAGTGTTCCAGTGTTTATGTAGCGTATTGACAGAAAGGAATTTTATATTACAATAGTCGTCGCCAAGTAAGAATCTTTATCGTTAAACAGCTTAAGGAGGAGTTATTATGAAGCTCAAATCTTTTTTTGCTATACTTTCGCTTAGTTTGCCATTTTCATCTTTTGCTTATGAGTTGTTTGAATTAAAGGTTGCCGTAAAAGCAGATGGAGTAAACGCCGTTGAGGCAATTCAATTACCGATACAGGCCCAAGGAAATACGTTCCCTAATAATCTACTGGTCACCTTTCAAAATAATTTAAGTAGTGATGGTAAAGCGATATGGAGAATCGATAATAATACCGGCAATGACCTAGCTAATATTCAAGCCTTAAATTACGTTGATCTAGAAATCGAAGAAGCACAAAATACCTTCTTTAACGAAACGGCTACTCTATCTGCGTTGACCTTACCTGATAGCCCGACGATTATAGCAGACTATTCTCCGCAACCGGCCAATCAATGGATGGCGGACGAACCCGGCTATAACGGTGGGACATTATTAGGTGCTTATGACAGCTTTAACCTAAGCGATGCTAACGAACAAGGGGCAACCGCCGAAGATATTGCCGTGTTATTTCAGCATGACATTACCGAAGTGAAAGCTGGGGATGCGTTTTATATCGAAGTCCGTGTGAGTGAAAGCGAAACGGATAAAGGAATTAAACAAGTTGATGAAGCGTCAACGCAAAATTACTATATTAACAGTATTGCTTACGTTAAAGGCGCTCTTTCATTAATCCCACCGGTGGTAACGATTACCGCACCGACAACCTTGTCGACAACGAACATTACCGATACCACGATTAAAGTAACTGACGATGTAGGAATTCTCGTTGCTGATGTCATCATAGATAGTGGCACAACAGCCGGATACAGTGGCTTTAATTGTACACAGACATCTCCTACAGAAGTCGATTGTATAGTTACGATTACCTCAACTGGTGACCTTGTTGTTAAAGGCACCGACAGCGATAGCCTAAGTGATACCGATAGTGAAAGCTATAACATTACCGCAGCAGCAACCAACCCGCCGGTGGTCATTATAACGGCACCAACGACGAATTCAACTACCGAGATTACTGATTCTACGATTAAAGTGACTGATGATGTTGGTGTATTGGTTGCTGATGTGATAGTTGAATCAACGACAACAACGGGTTACCGTGACTTTGCTTGTGTGCAAACATCACCGACCGAGGTTGATTGCACGATTACCATTACATCGAGCGGTAACTTAATCGTGAAAGGAATAGATTCCGATGGGTTGATTGATAGCGATACAGCACGTTACATTATTGGTGCCAGTGGTTCAACTAGGGTACAAAAAATTCCTGCCAGTAGTCTCTGGGGATTGATTGCTATTACTGTCATCATGGTCTTTGTATCGATGAAAAACGTTAGAATGAGAAGTAAATTTATCAGTTTAGTTTTAGTGCTACTATTGGCAACCACGCTCTTCCCAAATTCAGCAAATGCCGAGAGTATTGATAATCGGGGTAAGGATTTCTGGGTGTCGTTTATGAAAAATTACAACAATGCGGGTGTTGCTAAATTGTTTGCTGCTTCAGCTGAAAACGGCTCAGTAACTGTTGAAGTTGCAGCACTGGACTTTAAGGAAACATTTGGCCTTATTGGTGGTTCGGTAACTCCGATTATTCTTCCGGATGAAGTAATGCTTGACGGTGCCGGTATTAAGTTTGAAATGGGGATTCATGTGACTTCGGATGTCGATATTTCGCTCTATGGCATTTCACAGCTTCAATTTACGACAGATGCATTTCAGGCTATTCCAGTGCCTAAGCTAGGAACTGAGTATTTTATGGCAGGTTATACCAAAAACGGTAGTTTCCCTCCAGAATTTGCGATTATCGCTACTGAAGACGATACGGTGGTTGATTTTGAATTTAATGAGTTGTCTAAGCTAAATGGCGAAAACCCTACGTTTACTCAGCGTTTAAATAAGGGCGATATTTATTATTTTGAATATGCAGTTGAAGACATCACGGGTACAAAAATTATTAGCGATAAACCCGTTTCAGTTTTCTCAGGTAACAATTGTGTGAATATTCCGAGGGACAGATGGGCTTGTGATCATATTGTTGAGCAGGTGCCAGATATTACCCGATGGGGTAAAGATTTTTTGTTGGCTCCACTGGCTCTTCGAAAAAACGGTGATACTATCCGGGTGCTTGCGCAGGCTGATGATACAAAATTATATGTTAATTACTCGCACTTATATACTTTATCGAAAGGTGAGTATTATGAATTTATCGCAAATAAAGCTAGCTATATAAAAACCTCAAAACCTAGCTTGGTAATGCAGTACGCTAACTCACAGCAATTCGATGGTGTACAGGCAGACCCATTCATGATGCTGGTCACGCCGGTTAATCAGTATACCAACGATTATCTAATTGCGACGCCATCAGGAAGTTTTGCTGACGATGAGGGCGGGAAAAACTTTATTAATGTGATTGTTCGAGATTCAGACAAGGGAAGTGTGTTATTGAATGGACAGTCTGTCGATAGCACACTTTTTAAGCCGGTAGAAAATACAGAATACGTCTATGCACAATTGCCGATTAGTGACGCACAACATACACTTACCGCCGATATTGCGTTTGGCGCTAGTGTTTATGGGTTTTCCACATTCGAATCCTATGGGTACCCTGGCGGTTCAAGTTATTTGAATAGTGATGTAACGGTTAATCCTGAAAGTTGTTTAAGCCATTTGAATATACGCAATAAGCCTGGTAAAATTCAAGTGTTATGGCCTAACGCAGACGCCGCAAAATACCAAATTACACGAAGTAGCAGTTATGATGGTACCTTTAGCCAAGTGGCGGAAAATGCGTCAGATGTGCTGACTTTTTTAGATAAAGATGTACTTGATCAAACCAACTATTTTTACCAAGTCACGCAATTAGATAGTTTAGGGATTCCGCGTTGTCGTTCGGCAAAGATCGTAGGCTATCCCCCTAATTTTGGCAAAAGCTTTAACCTTGCGCCAATAATTACTTCGACTCCACCGAATGATACGCAAGTGAGAACCCCGTTTACTTATCAAATGTCGGTGAATGATGTTGAAAATTCAGCGCTCACTTATGAACTCCTCGCTTCTCCGGATGAAAGTGCAGCGCTAAATGCAAATGGACTGCTTTCTTGGCAGCCTGAAACTCCAGGTGAATATCTTTTTGCTTTATTGGTAACTGATGCCGATGGCGCTAAAGCACTGCAGGAATTTATTTTAGAGGTATATGATCCAAACCGCCCCCCAATGATTACGAGTTCGCCGGTTTTATCAGCGATGTCGAGTGAAAGGTACCAATATCAAGTTATAGCTACAGATCCAGATAGTGATGCGTTAACTTATAGTATGAAAGCCTCAAACAATGCTATTAAAATTGCTGAGACTACTGGCTTAATTACTTGGGATGTCCCACCATCAACTCAAGGCGCTTACCCAATAGAAATTACTGTGACAGATGCCAATGGCGCATCAGTTAAGCAAAATTACAGCTTATATATTAATAAAGATTTGCCACCTAGATACACTTCGACAATCGTTCGGGAGGGAACGACGGGGGTTCCTTATGTTTATCGTATTACTGCAACTGATCCCGAAGGTGCTAAAGTTAAATTCTTTTTCCCTTACGGCGCACCTGAAGGAATGGCGATTGATGCAAACACCGGTGAAATCAATTGGTCTAACCCTATTGCAGGAACTTATACCGTCACCGTGATTGCAACTGATGGTGTCAATAATGTTCCACAATCTTTCAATTTAACCATTACAAACCCCACTGATGAGACGTTAACCATCACATCCACGCCAGAAACTCGATGGACGGCGGCTGAATCCTATAGCTATCAAGTCACGGTTGAAAATGCATTCAATGCACCGACATATTCACTGATTGTTAGAAATGATGCGACTCCGATTAGAATTGATGAAAGTTCTGGGCTAGTTACTTGGGATTACCCAATTACAGGTAGCTATCAAATTCAAATAACCGTCAATGATGGTAAAAACATTGTCACTCAGAATTATTCGTTAAGTGTCAGCAGATCTGAAATTGCTACCAATAAGTTACCACCAGAAATCACTAGCACACCGGCTACCATACACAAAATTGGCACCCAATACAATTATAGTATTCGAGCAATAGATCCAGAAGGGCAGCGGCTAACCTACGGCTTGGTTTCAGGTCCTGAAGGAATGAATATAAGTGGACAAAATATTTATTGGAGAACGCCTCTTAAAGGAGATCACCTTATTGAAATTAAAGTCAGTGATGGTGGATTTGACGTAACGCAAAGCTATACACTCACCGTAATTGAAGAGCAAACGGAAAATCAGCCACCGGAGTTTGCGGATTTTCCAACCGGAACGACAATAGAACCCAATCAACCATTTTCTTATCAAGTAATGGCAACAGATGCAGATAATGATTCTCTGACATATTATTTCAATGGGGGGAATGCACCTAGTGGGATGACGATTAATAGCAGTACTGGATTAATTAGTTGGTCGGGGAATGATGAAATCACCCAGTACAGGGTGCAAGTCGCGGTATCTGATGGTAAAAGTATCGTTTATAAGAGTTTTAATCTCTACATCAGAGCCACAAATAAATTTCCTATTTTTGATAGCAGACCAACAATTGCAATAGCTGAGGGCGATACTTGGCGATATGATGCAGATGCAACAGATCCAGAAGGAGAAACGGTCACTTATTTTTTTGATGGTGAAGTCCCTGCTGGAATGACAATTAATTCAATTACTGGTGTGGTGGAATGGCCTAACGTAACGGGAGGAATGCACTCTGTCACGATAGTCGCTACAGATGGTGTGAATCAAACAAAGCAAAGAGTGCGATTAACTGTCGGTAGTGGCAAAGGGAGTGCGCCAGAAATTACAAGTGAACCGATGACAATCGGTAAAGTCGGCGATGCTTATGTTTATCAAGTGGTAGCTAACGACGATGATGGCAATACGCTTACTTATAGCTTGTTGCAAGCACCGAGTGGCATGACTATTGATTCTGTTGGTGGTTTAGTTAGCTGGGAAACACCGCAATCAGGAACTTATACAGTTACTATTTCAGTTTATGATGGCTTTTATCGCGTAACGCAAAGTTATACCCTAGTGATTAACGCCGTAGACGGTAATCAACCGCCTGTTATTACATCAACTTATCCATCAGCCGTAATGGCAGGTAATATTTATAGCTACCAAGTTCAAGCTACAGACCCAGATGATGATCTATTAAGCTATCGTTTAGAAAATGCGCCAGCAGGTATGGCGGTCAATGCTGGTGGTTTAGTCAGTTGGCAAACGGCAGCGGGTGATGTAGGTAATTATGAAATTACGATTATTGTTTCAGATGGTGTTTCAGAAACTCGCCAAACAATTTATGTCGAAATCAGAGAGCGAGTAGAAATTAGTGAGGAGCTAAAAAAAGCAGTTGCTTGGTTAAAAACACAGCAACAAGCGGATGGTACGGTAACCAGTGACACTACCATTGCAACGCCTTACCAAACAACGGATGAAGCCTTCAGAGCCGCTGAGTTAATTGGTGAGTCATTCTTAGACCGTGAAATTAGAAGCTATTTAGCCAATGCAGATATTGATACGACAGAGCACATAGCTAGACGCGCTCTGTATCAGGTAGAGAATAATGTTCCTTATACCAATTCGATTAATCGGGTGTGGGCTCGTTACATTGATTCAGCGACCGTCCAGAAGAATGTAGCCGGATATACTGATTTTGATAATGGTGATGTCAATATCGTTGATACCGCGTATGCACTACTTGCTCAAGCTAAAACCAGCAAGAAAAACGACCAAGTGCAGGGTGCAGTTAACTATTTGCGTTCACAGCAAAACAACGATGGTAGCTTTGGCATGCCCAACAATCAGCCTGATATGTATGTTACATCAATTGCTTTGCGTGCTTTAGTTGCTTATAAAAATACCTATGCACTGAATAATGAAATTACGTTGGCTAGAAATTATTTGATGCAGAACTATAACTCAATCAGGAATAGTGTTCATCAGTTTTGGCAAAAACCCCATGTATTATTGACACTGTATGATGCACTGCCGGACAAAGCTGTATTAGCATCGCAAGTCGATGAATTGAAGTCTAGACAGCATCGCATTGGTTATTGGCTAAATCAAGAGCCTTTTGGCACGGCGCTTGCCATCCAAGCTATTTATAAGTTTGAACAATAAGTTAAAGGATCCTTGTTATGTTTATTTTTCCTAAGAATCGTCACATAAAAACGCCAATATCTTATCGATTTAATATTGGTTTAATATTGATTGCATTTTTAAACATGATGGCTTATCCCGCTTACGGTGAAGTCGAAAGGATATATGATGAGTATAAACTCAATCAAAAGCGTATTGTTGAGGTCGCCGATGGAGAGTCTTTAGCCGATATCGTCACTGAGATGAAGAAGCTTCTCACGACACTTAATCCGAATAAAACGCCAGAAGTAGCTGCTGCTTATGAAATATTAGAAATGACTGACCCTGTGTTAAAGCAAGGTGAATCAAAACAACGCGATCGTTTACAAACGTTATTTGATGCATTGCCTGATAAATATCAAGCAGAATTAGATGGATTAAAAGCGGAAAAAGCCAAGCTAGAGGCTAAAAATAACCCTGAACTAGATAGTGTTATTACGGGTATTGACGCGCAAATTGTGCAAATGCAGGCAAATTATAAACAACTCATAACGCTTGTTGATGCTTATGAGGATAGAAGTTTTTCTGCTAAAGCAAGTGCTTTTTCACAAAGTGACTTATTAACCTTTATTAACCAGTTTGATAGTGCACCACAACAACAAACCAAAAATGGTCCGACCACTTTTAAACAAACATTTGATAGTATTTCCGAGAGCAAACCACGTCGTAAGGTTACACAGTTTCTTAGCGATCGTGCCACCAGTGTTGCTCAGCTAAAAACCGCTGAGACGTTAGAAAAAATCAGCAGTAATAGTCTGTTATTTGTTGAGAAAAGTTTATCCAGGCCACCTAATTTTCAATCACCATTAAAGGACTCAAGGTTATATCGAGGAGAGAGTGATGAAGTGCAACTTACCGATCGAATTAAGGAAAAGGCCGCAGAATTAGATTACGACCCAGTCAAGATTTACTACTGGGTGCGTAATAATATTGAATTTGTCCCGACATGGGGGGCTTATCAAACGGCTGAGCATACCTTGGGTTCACGTCAGGGGAATGCTTTTGATACGGCATCATTACTCATTGCAATGCTGCGAGCTTCAAACATCCCGGCGCGTTATGTTCATGGGACAATAGAGGTTGCGCCTGAGAAATTCCAAAACTGGGTAGGAGATTTTGATGACATTGAATCTGCTGCCACCTATGCAGGAACGCTAGGTTCTAGAGTCGTGACTTTACGCAATAGAAATACGAATATGATTACTGCGGTTGAGTTGGAGCATGTCTGGGTAGAGGCCGCGATCGATTTTCATCCTAGCCGTGGAATGATTAATAAGGTCGCTGATACGTGGTTGCCAATGGATGCGAGTTTTAAACAATACGAATATTTAGAAGGCATTGATGTAGAAGCTGTTGGAGAGCTGAATGCAGAGCAGCTATTTAATGATTTTCAAAATAGTGGCACGGTGAACGAAGACGAGGGCTGGGTACAGGGACTCGATGGCGGTATCATTGAACAAGCACAAAAAGACGCACAAGCCAAAGTCGAAGCGCATATAGAGCGCATGACCGACCCGACTGTCGGGGATGTGATTGGCGGTAATAAAGTCATTATCAAAGAATACCCCGTACTCGGTGCGAATCTAGAGAACCATATTGTGGTACGCGGTACGGATTATATTGAGGTGCCGACCAACTATCAGGCCCAGATTGGACTAGCCATGCAAAAGGTATTGTCTTCTGGTTTAATTCCTATCCCACAGCCTGACATCACCCCTAATTTAAAATATTATCCGCTAAGCCAATTTAACAGTGAAAAGCTTATTCTACGTTTTACACCTGCAACAGAAGCCGACCAAGCGGCGTTAGACGCGTTAATACCTGAGGATGCTGATAGCATTGATGATTTACCCTCGGCGATTGGCAACGGGATTAATGTGACACCTGAGTTGGTGTTAAACGGTGAGGTGATTATGGCAGGACAAACGCTTGCGATTAGTGAGGAAGTTGAATTAGGTATCAAAGCCAGACTGCCAAACACGAGAAATAGTTACCCTACACTGAGCTATGATGTGATTGCGGGGAGTTATTTGAATATCCCTGTGGTCGGGTATAGTGTCAATCCGTACCGATTATTAGACACCCGTGACAAGGTAGAAAACACCCAATCCATCCTTGAGAGCGAATCCGAAACTCAGCTTGCCAGTCTAACCCGTGATGATATTTTGGGGGATTTAGTTTATACGGGTGGTTTAGGGTATTTTGCGCAATTACACAGCATGAATCGAATGCTGTCGAATCAATCAACGGATATTGGTCGAGATTTAGTGGGCTATGGCAGCTATGGCTACGAGCCGAAGCTCCGACAAGCGGGTTTGTTAGCACAGCCAACGGGTATCTTGCCAGGCAGTATGGCGACGAACGTACGTGTGCATCAAGCCAGCTGGCGCAAGTCCAAAGACGAGCCTTTTACCAACATAGATTTTGCCATGGGGATGAATTCATCGCTGCTTGAAAGCGCGATTTCTGAACAACTCTTTTGTAATGAGGAAGTCAACCCCGACAACAATGAATGCTACGGCATCTCCACGGTATCGGGCTTGCAACGCGCCGCTGCTCAGGGGCAAAAGATTTATCAAATCGACAAAAACAACCGTGAGCAACTGGCTAACGTGCGTATGAGCGACGAAAACATGGCAGACGACATCAACAGAGCGATCAGCTCAGGCGGTTATGCCATCGTCCCTGAAAAAGCCGTTGATGGCGTGGGTCGCAGTGCCATTTACGTCTACATGACGTATAATGGACAAACAGGCAATCAAAGCTGGAAAATCAGCGGTGGACTGAATGGGGGTGATTTTCATCTGCAAAATGCACTTAGCGCGATTTTGGGTATAGCGGCCGTGATGAAAGATAGTTTTGGAACCCCAGATGTAATATTTGAATACTTAAATGACACCAAGTTATTTGATTTACTTGGTAAACTATTTGCAGCTTTTGGCATCATAATGGATTTTGCAGAATTAGCAGCAGAATGTGGCAAGCTATTGGCTGCTGCGATAAGCGGTCTTCTCGCTGCGATAGGCTATTACATTACAACCATGGCAACTCTTGTTTTTGCTAGTTTTTCAACCCTTTTTTTGGGTCTTGCCCTGACTATAATTGTAACAGGCATATTGATACCAATAATGTTAAATGAAATGAAAAAATTTGCTAAAAATCTTGTTTGTAGAGAAAATGAATAAATTCATATATGTTTTTTTTACAACATGTTGCTTACAAGTTCCTACATTGCTTTTACTCCCTCCTTTGATTTCTGATGTTAATAAAAATCTGCTTTGGATATTTATATTAGTAGCTATGGCTGCATCTATGCAATTTCTTTATTATAAAATTAAATGGTCTGCAGAGAATAAAATTTACGACTTAAAGATGGTAACTATTTGGGCTTTTCATGGCATTATTACTGTTTCAATAGATTACTTTTTATATGCATATAGTTAAAAGAGTACGTTTTTATTAAGTAGATCAGAATGCTTTCGACACAATCAACGGGTATCGGCAGGACGACGTTGGGATTTGGTAGCTATGGCTATGAGCCCAAACTACGGCAAAGCGGTATTCTCGCGAGACCCACGGCGATTTTGCCGGGCAGTATGTCGACAAACATGCGGGGGTTTCAGGCCGTGGGCGCGCAGGTAGTCAATGCGCCGTCGATTGGTTTTGCCATGGGGATGAATTCATCGCTGCTTGAAAGCGCGAGTTCTGAGCAACTGTTTTGTAATGAGGAAGTCAACCCCGACAACAATGAATGCTACGGCATCTCCACGGTATCGGGATTACAACGCGCCGCCGCTCAGGGGCAAAAGATTTATCAAATCGACCAAAACAACCGTGAACAGTTGGCAAACATCCGCACCAGTGATGAGAATATGGCAAACGACATCCAAAAAGCGATTAACTCAGGTGGTTATGTCATCGTCCCTGAAAAAGCCGTCGATGGCGTAGGCCGCAGTGCAATTTACGTCTACATGACGCATAATGCACAAACAGGCAATCAAAGCTGGAAAATCAGCGGTGGGTTGAATGGTGGTGATTTTCAACTAGACCAAGATTTAAATTTTTCTGTGCAAGGAGAGCAATTTCAACTTATATCATTGTTAGTGCCAGAAGAAGCTGAAGAACCAACTCGTGATGTGCTTGTGGAGATGTTGAAAGATGTTAAGCATATAGGGAAAATTCTTGTATTCTTGAATTATGCTCTGACCTTTCTTGATCTGGAGAAAAAATATGAAGCCCTCATTAGCGCAGGCTGTAGCAAAAAAACGGCATTAAAGAACGTTGCTTCGTACATGGGATGGACTATTATTATTTCATCACTCTTGATCTTTGTAGGGCTAAGAGGAGGGAAGATAGGTGCCCTCATAGGGGCTTTCATCGGCGCGTTTGTTTCTCAACAAATTGTCAACGAGCTCTTATATCCTGACGATTTGCGGCAATGCAGAAGAGAGGATGATTAAATGATTGAAAAAATAAATAAAAAAATATTCTATCAGGAAAATATTGCTGTGGGAAGTCTAACAAATAGTCGAAAAAAAGATATGGTTATTTATTTAACACTACTCTATTCGGTATTGGTCATTCCGTATGCTTTGTTTTCATTAAAGCGCTATTTTGAATTAACAATTAATACTCATTTAATAATGTTTTTATCGGTTACGCCCCTAGTGATAGCGTTAATCTATTCGCCAATCAGGAACTACACAATATTGAGAGATATTCACTGCCCTAATTGTAAAAATAGTATTGCTAAATTAAGAACAAAGAAAGTTGTTTCTCATTGCATCCAAAAGAATCAATGCCCACATTGTGAAACAGATATTTTCGTCAATGATATACTGGATGAACGTAAAAAACTAAATGGTGCCGATTTTCCTCCTCCGATTAAATCCTTTGTAGATGATGTAATTGCTGTTTTAATATTACTAAGCGTCCCTACATTGCTCTGGTATTTAGGCAACAAAATAGATTATGATGGCTACTACTTCAACGATATTAAAATCTTAATAGTATTTTCATCTATGTTGGCATGGTTTTATTTTAGTAGTCAAAAACTGCTTTCCAAACACATTTGTCCTCATTGTGGCGGTTCTTTATTTAGTATGTTTATTAGGCAAACACAGCAAACAAAAAACTGTGCTTTATGCGGAATAAGAATCATCAAGTGAGTCTGAGTTTGTTTTTTAGTCAATTAGCCCAATACCATCCACACAATCAACGGGTATTGGTAGAAATACACTGGGCTTTGGTAGTTATGGCTATGAACCCAAACTACGGCAAAGCGGTATTCTCGCAAGACCCACGGGGATTTTGCCGGGCAGCATGGCAACGAATATGCGCGTATTCTCTAGTGAGGGTTATCGCAATGTTAACGCCCCTTCGCTTAGCTTTGCGATGGGCATGAATACATCCCTACTTGAAAGCGCGATTTCTGAACAACTCTTTTGTAATGAGGAAGTCAACCCCGACAACGAAGAATGCTACGGCATCTCCACGGTATCGGGCTTGCAACGCGCCGCCGCTCAGGGACAAAAGATTTATCAAATCGACAAAAACAACCGTGACCAACTGGCTAACGTGCGTATGAGCGACGAAAATATGGCAGACGACATCAACAGAGCGATTAACTCAGGCGGGTATGTGATTGTGCCTGAAAAAGCCGTTGATGGCGTGGGTCGTGATGCCATTTACGTCTACATGACGTATAATGGACAAACAGGTAATCAAAGCTGGAAAATCAGCGGCGGGCTGAATGGAGCGATATTCACCATAATAAGTTACATATTTTTGGGGATTTCTCTGCTTGCCCTTGCTATGTCAGCCCCAGTAATAGCTTTTGTTGCAGGTTTCGCATCCCTGCTATTCGGCGTTTTAGCATTTCTTGAAGATTTACCTTGTCAGATACCTAGTCTCACAGACTTAGCAATAGGCATAACTATCGGTGTAGGTGTTATTGGGCTATTTGCGACCTCTGCCGTGGCGGTTGCTTTATTTGCAATAGGCTCAATTCTGCTCTCTCTTTTCTTTGAAAATATTGGTAAAGCAGTGTGCAATACAATAGAAGCAATAAGAAATAATCGGAGGCTATAAATGTGCTTCAAATGTCCGTCATGTGAAAAAAAACAACTATTTTTCAAAAGTTATCTAGAAAAAAAAGGATTTTTTAGACGAAAAAGAACATATGTTTGTAAATATTGCCAAGCAAACCTTAAATTACAGAAAAGACCGCTCAAAATTCGTTCTATTATCATATTGATATGGCTAATTTTTTATTTTATACTATGGTTTTTCTTCAGGTATTACTTCTCAAGTGAAGCAACTGTCTATTTTTTGCTTACTTTTGGGATGCTTGCCTTTGCTTTTTTAATCTGTTTAGTACATGAAATGGTGCTAATTAAAGAAAGTGATTAGCGTAAGCATATTTAGATAGTATTTTTAACACAATTAACAGGTATCGGTAGGGCGACGTTGGGCTTTGGTAGTTATGGCTATGAGCCTAAACTACGGCAAAGCGGTGTTCTCGCGAGACCCACGGGGATTTTACCGGGCAGTATGGCGACGAATATGCGGGGCTTTCAGACCGTGGGGGCGCAAACGGCCAACGCGCCATCGATTGGCTTTGCGATGGGCATGAATTCATCGCTGCTTGAAAGCGCGATTTCTGAGCAACTGTTTTGTAATGAGGAAGTCAACCCCGACAACAATGAATGCTATGGCATCTCCACGGTATCGGGATTACAACGCGCCGCCGCGCAGGGGCAAAAGATTTATCAAATTGATAAAAACAACCGTGACCAATTGGCAAACATCCGCACCAGTGATGAGAATATGGCAAACGACATACAAAAAGCGATTAACTCAGGCGGTTATGTCATTGTCCCTGAAAAAGCCGTTGATGGCGTAGGCCGTAATGCAATTTACGTATACATGACATATAATGACCAAACAGGCAATCAAAGCTGGAAAATCAGCGGCGGACTGAATGGGGCAATTGCTAAGATACTCGGCGTAATTAGTGATTTAGCCACTTTATACACAAGCCTAATTGATGGAGATGTTGACATCATTGATTTGTTAGAAAAGCCGAAGGTAAAGAAGATATTTCAAAGCCTTGGAAGAGCTTTAACCATGTTTGGCATTATGATTGACTTTTTAGAACTACTCGATCAATGTGGACCTATTATTGCCTCCTTGATTGCTGGTTGGTTAGCAACAGTAGGATTTTTAATGACGCAGTTTTCGCTTTTCTTGCTAGGAGGGTTTGTGGGCGTTATGGCCGCGATACTTGCCATGGTGATGATTAGTGCTTTTGTTATTCCAATGATACTTAATGAGTTTAGGGAATTGGCATCAGGTTTATTGTGCTCAGCTTCACGTCAAACAAGAAGAAATAAATTTTATGCTTGATAAGGAAAAAATAAAGTCAAATTCATTTAGTACATTATTTATTGTTTCGATTAATGTTATATTGTTTCAGGGAAGCGCGATTATGTTTATGTTTGATCATAGGTTTAATCTGTCTATTTTTGAATCTGCATTAGCTTTTTTACTATCTGTAACTTTTCACTATGCATATGCAAAAACAAAGCATTATATAGAAGATTGTAAAGTGAGCGACTATCATGACTTTCTAAAATCACAAACTGTTATGGCAGGTTTTTTCTTTATCTACTGTTTGACATTCTTGGTTATTATATACATTTTAAGAAACTGGATTAATTAAAAAATCCTAATTCGCAAGCCACATGAGCGACGAAAACATGGCAGACGACATCCCTACTTGAAAGCGCGATTTCTGAACAACTCTTTTGTAATGAAGAGGTCAATCCCGACAACAATGAATGCTACGGCATCTCCACGGTATCGGGATTACAACGCGCCGCCGCACAAGGGCAAAAGATTTATCAAATTGACAAAAACAACCGTGACCAACTGGCTAACGTGCGTACTAGCGGCGAAGATATGGCAGCTGATATGCTAAAGGCGATTAATTCAGGCGGTTATGTGATTGTCCCTGAAAAAGCCGTTGATGGCGTGGGTCGCAGTGCAATTTATGTATACATGACGTATAATGCGCAAACAGGTAGCCAAGCATGGAAAATCAGCGGCGGATTGAATGGGGCAGTTGCTAAAATACTCTGCGTAATTAGTGATTTAGCTAGTTTATACACAAGCCTAATTGATGGAAATGTTGACATCATTGATTTGTTAGAAAAGCCGAAGGTAAAAAAGATATTTGATCGCCTCGGAAAGGCGTTAGCTATATTTGGTGTTATGGTTGATTTTTTAGATTTATTGGAACAATGCGGGCCGATTTTAGCCGTGAGCATTGCTGGTTGGCTGGCATCCATTAGCTTTCTAATGACACAGTTTTCGCTTTTCTTGCTAGGAGGGTTTGTGGGCGTTATGGCCGCGATACTTGCCATGGTGATGATTAGTGCTTTTATTATTCCAATGGTGCTCAATGAATTGAAAAAATTTGCTTCTGGTTTATTGTGCTCAGCTTCACGTCAAACAAGAAGAAATAAATTTTATGCTTGATAAATTTAAAGAAAAAATACAAGCAATTTCATTTGGTGCACTGTTTACTTTTTCGCTTATTACTTTTTTATTTCAGGGAAGTGCGATTATGATCATGCTTGACCCTGCTAAAAATTATTCTATTTTTGAATCTACACTAATTTTTGCGCTATCGGTGCTTTTTCATTATGCATACGCAAAAACAAAGTATTATAATGTGGAGTATGAAGTTAGTGATGGTCGAGACTGGCGGATTCCAACAGGCGTTATGCTGGGCTTTTTCTCCACTTACTGCCTAACATTGTTGATTATTATTTACATTCTGAGAAATTGGATTTATTGAATATAGTTAATTGTTCTACTCTACAGCTCGCGAGCCTCACCCGTGATGATGTTTTGGGGGATTTGGTATATACTGGTGGTTTAGGGTATTTTGCGCAACTTCACAGCATGGATAGAATGCTTTCGACACAATCAACCGATATCGGTAGGATGACGTTGGGCTTTGGTAGCTATGGCTATGAGCCCAAACTACGGCAAAGCCCCTAAAGCTGCAAAGTCCATAAAATCCACAACGCCCTGATTATTTTATTGATTAATCGTGTTTAGGTAGTCGATGGCGGCTGGGTAGCCTTGGGTGGCTGCCGCATTCACCCATTTTAGCCCGTGCTCAACGTCTCTTTCGGTGCCTTGACCATCAATGTGCGCCATGCCGACGGCGAATATCGCCGGGACAAATCCCCGATCAGCGGCGGCGCGGTATAGCTTTAACGCGGCAGTTTTGTTTTGTAAAATGCCACCTAAGCCACGGGCATGCATTGCACCAAGGTTATACAGTGCTTCGCTATGGCCTTGTTCGGCGGCGCGAGTGAACCAGTTGCGTGCGATTTCGTAATCTTGTTCGATGCCTTGGCCGTGGTAACGGGCAATGCCCATGTTAAACTGGGCAGGGGCGTATCCTGCTGCTGCGGCTTCTTGGTACCATTGGGTTGCTGTTTGCAAGTTTTTTTCAACGCCAAGTCCATTGGCATAAAGGCTGCCTAAGCGATTCATGGCGGGCACGAACTCGCCTTCGACGGCGCGTTGGTACCACGTAAACGCGAGGTCGACATCTTTTTCAACGCCGTGACCATTAAAATACATGGTGCCCAGATTATACATGGCGCGGGCATCGCCTTGGTCGGCTGCTTTGCTAAACCATTCGTGGGCTTTGGTGTAATTTTGTTCTACGCTGTCGCCTTGGTAATACTTTAGTCCTAATTGCGTTTGTGCATTGATGTCGGCTGCGCCAGCGATAACGGCAGGTGCATGGTTTGTCGTCGTTGTTGTGGTTGATTGCGCCCATGATAGGCTAGAGACGCTAAGTAAGCTAAGTGGCAGCGACATGCAAAGAGTGATGTTTTTCAACGTGTGCTTAATAATCATGATGAATCCTAAAGTATGCAGTAAGATGTCTATTATAAATCAGCTAGTGGTGATTTGTTCATTTATGACAATTTAGTAACGTTGGGCTGGTCAGGCGATGCTGTTTTATCGTTGTTGCCCCGATAAAACAGAATGAAACACAATAAGAAACAATAAAACAAGCGCAAAATAGGTTTTCCTGTATAATAACTTCCTTTTTTGATACAGATAAAAACTCATGCGCGAAAATTTACGAAATATTGCTATTATTGCCCACGTCGACCACGGTAAAACAACCTTGGTAGACGAACTCTTTACCCAATCAGGTTCGCTAGATGCGCGAGCAAAACTCGGCGAACGCGCGATGGATTCGGGTGATTTGGAAAAAGAGCGCGGCATTACCATCACGGCAAAAAACACAGCCATTCATTACAATGGCTATCATATTAATATCGTTGATACGCCAGGCCATGCAGATTTCGGTGGAGAAGTCGAGCGCGTACTGTCAATGGTTGATTCGGTGCTGTTGTTGGTTGATGCGGTTGATGGGCCAATGCCGCAAACCCGATTTGTCACGCAAAAGGCCTTTGCGTTGGGGTTAAAGCCCATTGTTATCGTGAACAAAATTGACCGCGATGGCGCGCGTCCTGATTGGGTGATTAACGAAATATTTGATTTATTTGACAAGCTGGGCGCGACCGATGAGCAGCTAGATTTTCCGATTATTTATGCGTCAGCCGTAAACGGTTATGCGGGGCTAGAAGATACTGTCAATAGCGGTGATATGACCCCGATATTTGATGCCATCATTAACAAAGTCCCCGCGCCCGACACCGATGTTGACGGGCCGTTTCAAATGCGTGTTAGTTCGTTAGGCTATGATAATTTTAAAGGCGTTATCGGTATTGGTCGCGTTAACCGTGGCAAAATTAAATCGAATACACCCATTACACTAATCGATGGTGACGGTAAAAAACGACAAGGCCGCATTTTGCAGATATTTACCTTTTTAGGGCTAGAAAAAGTCGAAACCGATAGCGCACAAGCAGGTGATATCGTCGCGATTACAGGCGTTGATGATTTAAATATCTCTGATACGTTATGTGACCCGCAGTGCGTAGAGTCAATGCCTGTGTTGACAGTGGATGAACCCACCATGAGCATGATGTTTCAAGTTAATACGTCACCGTTTGCGGGTAAGGAAGGCAAATACGTGACCTCTCGCCAAATTCGTGAGCGCTTGGACCGAGAATTACTACATAACGTAGCACTGCGTGTAGAAGACACAGCAGACCCAGATAAATTTCGCGTCTCTGGACGTGGCGAGTTGCATCTGTCGGTGCTTATCGAGACCATGCGCCGCGAGGGGTTTGAATTAGCGGTTGCAAGACCTGAAGTCATTATGCGTGAAATCGATGGCGAGATGCAAGAACCATACGAATTCGTGACGCTAGACGTTGAAGAGTCTAACCAAGGTGCAGTCATGGAGCAAATGGGGTTGCGCAAAGGGGATTTGCAAAACATGATTAGCGATGGCAAAGGTCGTGTTCGCTTAGAGTATATTATTCCAACGCGCGGACTGATTGGCTATCAAACCGAGTTTTTGACAACCACGTCAGGCACGGGGATTAAAAACCAAGTATTCGAACACTACGGACCTACAAAAGGCGCAGGACTACGTAGTCGAATCAATGGGGTGTTGGTGTCGATGGTGCAGGGTAAAGTGTTAGGGTATGCGCTATTTAATTTGCAAGAGCGTGGTCGCATGATTGTCAGCCCTGGTGACGAAGTTTACGAAGGCCAAATCGTCGGTATTCATAACAGAGACAATGATTTAGTGGTAAATCCGCTAAAAGCCAAACAGCTGACGAATGTTCGTGCTTCAGGCTCGGATGATAATATTATTCTGACGCCGCCGATTAAAATGACACTAGAGCAAGCGTTAGAATTTATCCAAGATGATGAGTTGGTCGAAGTGACACCTGAGAGCATTCGTGTACGCAAAAAATTCCTCAAAGAAAACGAGCGTAAACGCGATTCGCGCAGCAAAGGCTAGGCAAGAGACAAAAAAACAATACCGTTAATAAAAACACAACAACTGCGATGTACTTTGATGTCTTTTTTGATATCTTGGCGGTTGTTGTGTTTTTGTTTTGGCGCGTTTCTCTGATGACGCCTTACTGATGGCACTTTACTGATGACGTTTTGCTGATGATAGCTTGGGTCGTCAGCACGTCATGCGCTCGCGAATTTGCAGGTCGTATTTTTGACTTTTTCACTGTGACAACCCTAGTGGTTATGTTAGAATTGCGTTTTGAATCATCGAGGCGATGTTGTAAGTTACCCTGCCATGAATTTACGAATTTTTCTAGTTAAAAAAGCGGCGTTTCAAACCGAAGCCGTCGCATTACTCAATGATATCCAGCACACGTTGCATTTGCCCCAAGTTAAGCAACTCACTATTTATGATGGCTTTGATGTGTTTGGGTTGCCGTCTGATTTCGCCGATAATGATGCCACCGTTAATAATGCCGCCGTTGATTACCGTGAGGCATTAATTTGGCAAGTGCTGGGTGATCCGACCACGGATGATTTGCTGGATCAATTGCCAGATGATTTATCAGGTGATTTATCAAGTGAAGGGCGCTTTTGCCTATCCTTGGAATATTTGCCTGGGCAGTTTGACCAACGCGCCGATGCCGCCGAGCAAGCAGCGCGCCTAATTAGCGATGCGTTGGCAGATACTCGTATTACCTCGTTCAAAACGTACTGCTTTACAGGGCAACTCAGCCCGTCTGAGCGTGAAAAAATCACCCGCTACTTATTAAACCCAGTTGATAGTCGATTAAAAGACCTCAACCGTTTGGTCATCGATGATGTAACGCCAGCCGACCCCGTTGAGGTTATTGCCGGCTTTACGGCAATGGACGCGCCCCAATTGGCGGCGTTTAAGGCGTCAATCGGGTTGGCGTTAACCGATGCCGATATGGCGTTTATTCAGCAATATTTTCAAGGCGAAGGGCGACAGCCCACCGAAACCGAGATTCGGGTATTAGACACATACTGGTCAGACCATTGTCGGCATACCACGTTTTTGACCGAATTGTCATCGATTACCTTTAACGCGGGGCCGTTGCAAAAACAACTACAGGCCAGTTTTGATGCGTATTTGGCCGCTCGCAATGCCGCAGGTATCGCCGCGCGTCCGATAACGCTGATGGATCTGGCGACCATTAATGCCCGCCATTTGCGTCACCAAGGCCAGTTGGATAACGTGGAAATTTCAGACGAAATTAACGCATGCTCGGTGTTTGTTGATGTGAAAGCTGGTGCTGAGACTGAAAAATGGTTGTTGCAATTTAAAAATGAAACGCATAACCACCCAACAGAAATTGAGCCTTATGGCGGTGCTTCGACTTGTTTAGGTGGGGCAATCCGCGATCCCTTGTCAGGCCGCGCGTTTGTTTATCAAGCGGTACGTGTGTCGGGGGCGGCTAGCCCACTAGAGCCCGTTGAAAAGACACTGCCGGGCAAGCTGCCACAAATTAAAATTACCAAAGGTGCCGCGCAGGGATTTTCGGCTTATGGCAATCAGATTGGCGTGGCGACCACGCAAGTTGCTGAAATTTATCACGAAGGATACAAGGCTAAGCGCATGGAAGTCGGTGCGGTAGTGGCGGCAACCCCTGCGGAAAATGTGGTGCGCCAAGCACCGACACCAGGCGATAAAATTATTTTATTGGGTGGCAAAACAGGGCGTGACGGCTGTGGCGGTGCCAGTGGTTCTTCTAAAGCGCATACAGCCGAGTCATTAGAAAAGAGTGGCGCCGAAGTACAAAAAGGCAACCCGCCTGTGGAGCGCGCCATCCAACGGTTATTCCGTGATCCGTCGGTTGCCCAGCAAATTAAAAAATGTAACGATTTTGGGGCAGGGGGTGTTTGCGTCGCTGTTGGAGAATTGGCCGATGGGCTACTGATTGATTTGGATCAAGTGCCGACAAAATATGCAGGACTCTCGGGGACGGAGTTGACGATTTCTGAATCTCAGGAACGCATGGCCGTTGTGGTTGCGCCAGAGGCGGTTGAATCGTTTATCGCCGCTTGCCAGCGTGAGAATACGTTGGCGGTGGTGATTGCGGAAGTGACCGAAGAAAAGCGTATGGTAATACGGCATCAAGGGCGTGATATTGTTAATTTGACGCGCGAATTTATTGATAGTGCGGGTGCGCCACAGTCGCAACCGACGGTGGTGGTACAAGGTGAGTATGGTGAGTCACCGTTTGTCGGTGCTGCTTTTGCTCAAGCAAGCGGTGCTGAAACCAATGAATCCAACGAAACCAATGAAACGCATGCAGGGACTTGCACGGATTTGCTGGCACGCCTAGGTGAATTAACGAATGCATCACAACGTGGCTTGCAAGACATGTTTGATAGCAATGTCGGTGCCAGCACGGTATTGTTGCCGTATGGCGGTAAAACACAAAACAGCCCAGCAGAAGGGTCTGTGCAGTTGCTACCCAAGGCTAACACCTCGACAGCCTCGGTGATGACGTATGGATTTAATGCCGATATTGCGAGCTACAGCCCCTATTTGGGCGGTGCTTATGCCGTCGTTGAAAGTGTTTGTCGTCAAGTCGCCCTTGGCGCGAATCCTGCCGATATTCATTTGAGTTTTCAAGAATACTTCGAGCGCTTGGGCGATAACCCTGAAAAGTGGGGCAAGCCCTTTGCCGCCTTGTTGGGTGCATTTTCTGCGCAGTCCGCCTTTGATTTGGCGGCCATTGGCGGCAAAGACTCCATGTCGGGTTCGTTTGGCGAATTGCATGTGCCACCAACGCTGATTTCGTTTGCTGTGTCTGCGATGGACGCAAGCCAAGTGAAATCCAGCGAACTGAAAGCGCCGAATGAATATATCTATTTATTACCGCATACACCCAACGACGATGGCACACCTAATTATGGGCAGTTAAATCGTCATATTCGCTGGTTAGCCTCGCAGACTGCGCTAACGAGTATCATCACAGTCAAGCAAAGCGGTGCCGCAGTTGAGCTAGCCAAAGCGGCATTTGGCAATGAAATTGGCTTTGCTATTAAGGGCGATGAATCTGCGTTATTTGGTATGGGTTATGGATCGTTTGTTCTGTGCAGCCCAAAACCGCTTGAGTCAGTGGATTTGGCGTCCGAGTTGGTGCATTTGGGGCAGACCACGGGCGATAAAACGGTCGTTGTTAATGGCAGGCACTATACGCTAAAAGACTTATTGGCGGCTTATTTAGCACCATTAGCGGCGGTTTTCCCGTTATTTCCTGAGGTTGAAAAGCAAACGGTTGTTTCTTATGCCGCGCCTGAAAAATCAACTGACTCGCTGTCTGTTCATCTCGCCCAGCATACGACCAATCAGGCGGCCAATCAGGCAGGTAATCAGGCGGCTAGGCCAGCGGTTAATTCCCCCCGAAAACCGTTGTCTCGTTCGGTTAAGCCACGAGTGTTCATCCCAGTTTTCCCTGGGATGAACTCGGAATACGATATGGCCAACGCCTTTGCGCGTAATGGTGCAGAGACTTATCAACAGCCTTTTGTGAATTTGTCGAATGATGCCACTAGTGCCTCGCTATCGGCGTTTTGCAAGGCGTTGGATAATAGCCAGATTTTGGCGTTGTCTGGTGGGTTTAGCGCAGGCGATGAGCCAAATGGTTCGGGTAAGTATATGGCGATGGTACTGAAAAATGCCGCAGTACAAGACGCGATAGCTCGTTTTTTAAGCCAAGGTGGATTGATTCTCGGTATTTGCAATGGATTTCAAGCATTGGTCAAGTGTGGCCTGTTACCCTATGGTGAAATTCGTAACCGAACCAGTGCTGATTTAACCTTAGCGCACAATAACAGTCACCGCCATATCGCGCGGATTGCGACGACTCGAGTTTGTCACAACCGTTCGCCTTGGCTAGCGCATTTTAACGCAGGGGACTTGCACGATGTGGCCTTTTCGCACGGCGAAGGCCGCTTGGTGGTTGATGAAAATCTGTTGGCAACGTTGGTTGCACGGGGGCAAATTGCCACGCAGTATGCCGATGTAGCGGGGCAAGCGACTTTGGACCCACGATTTAACCCCAATGGCTCGACAGCAGCCATAGAAGGGCTAATCAGCCCTTGTGGACAGATTCTAGGTAAAATGGGGCATAGCGAGCGTTATGCGCCACATTGCTACAAAAATTACCCGCATTTTAGGCCGCAAAATATCTTTGCTGCAGGCGTTGCGTACTTTAAATGACGTTTTCTAGTCACTATTCATTGAGATAATTAAATATGTGTGGAATTGTTGGGATTGTAGGGCATAGTTACGTAAACCAAACGATTTTTGATGCATTGACCGTGTTGCAACATCGCGGTCAAGACGCAGCAGGTATTGTAACCAGCGATGGAAGCAAGTTTTTTATGCGCAAAGACGTGGGTTTGGTCAGAGATAGCATCCGCACGCGCCATATGCGCAAACTCGTAGGGAATTTAGGCATCGGGCATGTGCGTTATCCTACGGCAGGGACTTCTGATGCAGCAGAGGCGCAGCCGTTTTACGTGAACTCTCCGTATGGTATTGCGTTGGCACATAATGGCAATATAACGAACTCAGAATCGTTACTCAGCACCATCAATGAAACCGACATGCGCCATATCAATACGGATTCAGACAGTGAGATTCTACTCAATATTTTTGCCCATGAATTGCAATATTTAGGGGCCAAAAAACCCAGCGCGGATGAGATTTTCCAAGCAGTGACCATGCTGCATCAGCGCGTGACAGGCGGGTATGCCGTGGTTGCCTTGATTACAGGGTTTGGTGTGGTAGCTTTTCGAGATCCGCATGGTATTCGCCCGTTGGTTTATGGCTGTCGCGAAACGCCGCATGGCACTGAATATATGGTCGCATCAGAGAGCGCTGCGTTGGATATTTCAGGGTTTACGCTGGTGCGGGATGTCGCCCCAGGCGAAGCCATTTTTATCACAAAAAAGGCCGAATTATTTACCCAGCAATGTGCATTGAATGCACGCAGTACGCCGTGTTTATTTGAATACGTGTATTTATCGCGTCCTGATTCGTTGATTGACGGGGTGTCTGTTTATCACTCGCGCATGGCGCAAGGGGTTAAACTAGCTGAAAAAATAAAACGCTGCTGGCCTAAGCACGACATTGATGTGATTATCCCGATTCCTGAAACCAGCCGAACGGCGGCAAACGAGATGGCGCGGCATTTAGCGATTGATTTTCGCGAAGGGTTTGTCAAAAATCATTATATTGGACGCACATTTATTATGCCTGGGCAGGCGCAACGCCAAGATTCTGTTCGTAAAAAACTAAACCCCATCCGCGCCGAATTTGAAGGCAAGAATGTGCTGCTAGTCGATGATTCGATAGTGCGTGGCACGACCTCTAAAAAGATTGTCGCGATGGCGCGCGAAATGGGTGCGAAAAAAGTTTATTTTGCATCCGCCGCCCCTGCTGTTCGCTATCCGAATGTGTATGGTATTGATATGCCAAGCGTTGATGAGCTAATTGGGCATGAACGTGATGATGCGGCGATTGGTCAAGCCATTGGTGCCGATAAAATCATTTTTCAAGATCTAGCCGATTTAAAAGCTTCCGTGACAGAATTCAATACCGATATTGAAGCATTTGACACCAGCGTATTTGATGGGCATTATGTAACAGGGGATATTGATGAAGCCTACCTCAAATCAATCGCGGATAAGCGTAGTGACAAAAAAAAAGCACAGCAGCTAGAAATGGTTTATCACTGTGACTCGGGTGGGCTGCAGCAAAATATTGAATAACACAAAATGCGGCGGTGGTATTCGTTGCGGCATGTAATTGTGGCATATACTGTGGCATGTATTGCAGTATGGCAACAAGGTATGATAAATCAAGGCAAAATCAGCCAATAATCAACCAATAATCGATAGTAAAAGGTGGATATGAGTATTACATACAAAGACAGTGGTGTTGATAAAGAAGCAGGCTATGCGCTAGTCAACAAGGCGAAGCAGCATGCGAAAACAACGCACAATGACCGTGTTTTAAATGGTATTGGCAGTTTTGCCGCGCTTTATGATATGCAAGGCTATCAGCAGCCCGTGTTGGTTTCAGGCACTGATGGCGTGGGGACGAAATTAGCCGTGGCGTTTCAGCAAAATCGTTATGACACCGTTGGGATAGATTGTGTGGCGATGTGTGTCAATGATATTTTGTGTCATGGCGCTACGCCGTTATTCTTTTTGGATTATATTGGTTGTGGCAAGCTAGACCCTGAGCAAGCATCCGATTTGGTGGCAGGTATCGCCGAAGGCTGTCGCCAGAGTGGCTGTGCCTTAGTCGGTGGAGAAACCGCCGAGATGCCAGGCTTTTACAAAGACGGTGATTATGATATTGCGGGGTTTGCCGTCGGTGTTGTTGAGCGCGATGCGATTGTTGATGGCAGCGCGGTTAAAGCGGGTGATAAAATCATTGGTCTGGCCTCTTCTGGCTTGCACTCTAATGGATTTTCATTGGTGCGTAAATTGTTTTCTGATTTATCAGAAAACATTGATGGGCAAAGCGTTGGTGAGCGGTTATTGACGCCGACAAAAATCTATACAGCCGCTGTGCTGGCGACATTAAAAGCGCACCAAGTCAAAGGGATGGCGCATATTACGGGTGGCGGGTTAACTGAAAATATTCCTCGTGCGTTGCCAGCAGGGCTTTGCGCGCAAATCGACTCGAAAAACATCCCAACCCAACCGATTTTTCAGGCCATCGCTGCGCGTGGCGTTGCAACAGACGAGATGTGGAATACCTTTAATATGGGCGTTGGGTTTGTTATGATAGTGGGTGAGGAGGCGGTCAAAGGGGTGATTGCCACCCTGAGTGCACACGGTGAATCAGCCTTTTTACTAGGGGATATTAGCGCAGATATGACGGAAAATGCACAGCAACCTATCGTGATAGTATGATACCAGAAATTGTTGTACTCGCCTCAGGCGGCGGGAGTAATTTTCAAAGCCTTATCGATGCCATTGAAAGCGGCGCACTTAATGCGCGCATTCGATGCTTGATTGTCGATCGTGATTGCGGCGCAATTGCGCGCGCCAAGCAGCACAAGATTTCGTATTTTGTCTTGGATCGATATAACCACCCTGCGCTTAATCTCAATGCTCAGGCAATTTTGTGTCACAACGTGCATTTGATTGTCTGCGCGGGGTATTTGAGCATTCTACCGAATAGTTTTTTGAATATGTTTGCCAATCAAGTCATCAATATTCATCCCTCATTGCTGCCAAAGTATGGCGGTAAAGGGATGTACGGGCTGAAAGTCCATGATGCGGTCATACGTGCAGGCGAAAAAGAAACAGGTTGTACCGTGCATCGGGTCGACTCGGGGCTTGATACGGGAGAAGTCATTGCCCAAGAAATTGTTGAGGTCAGTGTGCTTGATACGCCCGAGTCACTACAGAAAAAAGTGTTGGATAAAGAACATCAGTTACTGCCTGAAACAGTCAAGCGATTACTCAATGAATTAAATTAATTAGTAAAACTTAAAAATAACGATGAAAATATTAATTATTGGTGCCGGCGGGCGCGAACACGCACTGGCGTGGAAATTTGCCCAAGAGACAAAAGTAAACCATATCTACGTCGCCCCCGGTAATGCTGGAACGGCGACCGAAGCAAAATGCGAAAATATCGCGTTGACAGCGCCAGACGAATTAAAGCAATTTGCATTGGATGCACAAGTTGACTTGACGATTGTTGGGTCAGAAGCCCTTTTAGCCGAAGGCATTGTCGATGATTTTCAGGCAGCTGGATTGGCTATTTTAGGACCACACCAACGCGCCGCCGCGCTAGAGTCCAGTAAAGCTTTTGCCAAAACATTTATGCAAAAATACGGCGTAAAAACAGCGGATTATCAGGTGTTTACCGATGCGGTGTCTGCGCGAGCCTATTTGCAGGCCGCCGACTATCCGATTGTGCTCAAAGCCGATGGCCTCGCCGCGGGTAAAGGGGTCATCATCGCCGAAGACAAAGCGATGGCATTAGCGGCGGTAGATGCGATTATGACTGAAAAAATATTTAACGACGCAGGAGATAAACTGGTCATTGAACAGTTTATCCAAGGGGTCGAAGCCAGTCTGTTGTGCTTTACTGATGGGCGCACAATTTTGCCGCTGAAATCCGCCAAGGATCACAAAAAAATTGGCGAGGGAGAAACCGGTCTCAATACGGGTGGCATGGGGGTTATCTGCCCTAATCCGTACGTGACGGATGACGTTTATTCTGCATTTGTTAGCGATATTTTAGCGCCGACACTCAGCGGGTTGCAAACCGAGCAAATCGAATTTTCAGGGGTGATATTCTTTGGATTAATGATTAATGCTGACGGTGTTTATTTATTAGAATACAACATGCGTATGGGAGACCCTGAGACACAAGCGGTATTACCATTATTAAACACCCCGTTGACGGATTTAATCCAAGCCGCATTGGATAAGCAGCTGGATACCATGACATTGGATTGGCAGAGCGGGGCAACGTGTTGCGTTGTTGCTGCGGCTAATGGCTACCCTGAGTCCTATCGCAAAGGCGACGTCATCACAGGGCTTAATGGATTAGACGCGCAATCGCACGCGTTCATCGCAGGGGCAGAAAAGCGCGGCGCAGAAATTGTAACGAGTGGTGGGCGTGTTTTGAATATTTTATCCCGTGGGGACAGTTTGTCTGACGCGCGTAGGCTAGCCTACGAAAATCTTCAAAAAATCCATTTTGATGGTATGGTGTACCGCCAAGATATTGGCGACCTTGCTGGCATGACTGACCTTGCTGATATGACTGATGCGAAATAAAGCCCTGACGTGTGTGTATGGTTGCCATGTCAGATGGGTAACTATTCGTATTTGTCGGTACGTTAGCTAGCGACAGGGAAAACCGTCGGTGAATTTGACTAATTTTTTACCCGATAAAAACCAGCGCATTGTCGTTGGCATCTCGGGTGGTGTTGATTCTTCGGTGGCCGCTTATTTGCTGAAAAACGCAGGCTATGACGTGCATGGCGTTTTTATGAAAAATTGGGAAGAGACGTTTTCTCCCGGCTATTGTACGGCTGAAGATGACGTGTGTGATGCCAAAGATGTCTGTGAAAGCATTGGTATTCCGCTACATACGGTTAATTTTTCCAAGGAATACGAAGCACGTGTTTTCTCACATTTTTTGACCGAATATCGCGCAGGACGCACGCCAAACCCTGATGTACTGTGTAATCGTGAAATTAAATTTTCAGAGCTTGCGCACTTCGCTAAGCAGCTGGGCAGTCGCTATGTGGCAACAGGTCATTATTGTCGTCGTGTCAATATTGGCCATGATGCGGCGTTGTTTCGCGCATACGATACCAATAAAGATCAAACGTATTTTTTAAATGCGATTACCCAGCAACAACTACAGATGGCGCTATTCCCTTTGGGTGATATGGACAAGCCGCAGGTGAGAAAGATGGCCGCCGCCGCTGATTTAATCACCTCAGACAAAAAGGACTCGACAGGGATTTGTTTTATCGGTGAGCGCAATTTTAAAGCATTTTTGCGTCATTATTTGCCCGCACAGCCTGGCTTAATCGTGACACCATCGGGAGAAATTGTCGGGGAGCACGATGGTTTGATGTATTATACGATAGGACAACGCCAAGGGCTGGGGATTGGTGGATTGGCGAATTATGATGACACGCCGTGGTTTGTTTCTGATAAAAATTTAGAAAATAATCAATTGGTTGTCGTGCAAGGCACAGAAAATCCGGCATTGTATAAGTCGTGTCTCATCGCTGGTCAATTAAATTGGTTGCGCAAACCAGCCGTTGATGGAATGACATTGACCGCAAAAACGCGCTATCGTCAGGACGACCAACCGTGTACAATACGCTATTTGACAAATGACAAATTGTCAGTAAGATTTGATACGCCGCAGCGGGCGCTCACATTGGGTCAGTATGTGGTGTTTTATGACCAAGCAGAGTGCTTAGGTGGCGGTGTGATTGAGGAGACCTTAGTAGATGACAAATGAAGAACAGCAAGTAATTGGATTAGCGGGCGCCATGCAGGCAATTTGCATGGTAAATGACATTGCCAGCACAGGGGCTTTTGGTGAAAGTGAAGCATTACCCATACTAACTTCGATGGCGACCTATAATCCGACTGATGCATTGACCGCTTACGGTGGTGATGTGCGTTTATTACGCCACGGTTTATTGTCGTTGCAACGGTTGTTTAATCAAAATATCAACCGTGATATTGCGCAATACATCATGATGATACTAACGATTGAATTAAAGCTCGTTAGAAGCGATTTTATGCGTGAAAAACTGCAAAATGGGATGCAGTCGATTGCCAGTGATTGGCGTGCTAAAATCGCCGAAAATGAAGAAAAAAATGAAACAAATCAAAATGAAAAAGACGAAGGCGAAGACGCGTTTGATACGTTGTTAGAGGAAAAAGAAGCGAATCCACTCTATGTGCATGCAAGCATGCTAGAGCAGCCGCAATTCATCACGCAATTTGCCGACTTATACAAAGAAACGGCCAGTAAAACAGAGCCGCGCATTATGGTTAAAGGGCATCATGAACATCTGCAAAATGACAATAACGCCAACTATATCAGGGCATTGTTGTTGGGGTCATTGCGTGGTGCGTCATTCTTTCGTCACTATGGTGGCAAACGATTGGACTTTATGCTGCGGCGTAAGCAGTATCTGGATATTATCCAAGCGTTTAAAAATGGGTAATGCACGGAAAAAATGAGCGCTATCTACTTCGGCAGTCAGTGTTTGTAGTATCAATATTGCCCTCGGTTTATTATTATATTCCCCTATGGTAGTCTGGTTGCTATGTTGGTTTCTATGTTTTTAAAAAAACAAAAGATTAGGTTTAATTGATGCCCGTAACAGAAAGTAAAACACGCAATCTAGTTACACCAACTACCAATCTAAAGCGAACCGCAATTAGGCACTTGCTTGTCCTAGTATTAGCGGCGATTTCTGTTTATGGATTTTCTTTTGTGCATGATCAATTAAGCGCGATGCATCGTTGGAATCGTGCGGCTGGTGATGCGGCAGTTTTATTGTTGGCGCTAACGATGATGCTAGGTGCATTACCGCACTTTTTTCGTGCGGGCGCCAAGTGGATTACTTGGCGGCGCGAGTTAGGTATTTATTCGGTTATCTTAGCGATTGTACATACGGTGATTATTATCGTTGGCTGGGTTGAGTGGGATTTTTTCCGCTTGTTTGGTTTTGAGTTTCATCCGATTCATTTGAAATACGTGATGGTGCAGCATGGTTTTGGGTTAGCAAATGCGATAGGTGTTCTTGCGCTGGGGATTGGTTTTATTCTGTTGGTGACATCAAACAATCGTGCTGTTCGTACCCTTGGCGCTTCTGTTTGGAAGCGCCTGCAAATGATGGCGGTGATTTTTTGGACATTAGTCGTTGTACATGTTGCCTATTTTTTGTACCTACATTTTCTAGACTATCGTCGCGGGATAGCACCAGACCCCAATGCATTACAAGTGTGGTTCGCTGGGTTGGTTTTGTTCGTTTTTATTATTCGTAGTGTTGCGTTTTTTCGGATTTTTCGCGCGAAGTCACTGAGTCGTAGGCTAAAAAGATAATTTACAGGGCTTACTTTTTCTCGTAAAATACCCCGTCGTTAATCAATAAATACTCGGGGAATGCCATGAAAAAAGGTAAACAAACGGCAGTGCCAGCGACGCGCTATCGTAATCCGTTGGCGACCGCTGCCATCATGAAAAAAGGCGGTAGGCACGAAAAAAGCCACAAAGCCCACCGGCTAAAAAATAAAGCAGCCATTAAAAATACGCTTAAAACCATGTCAGATAAACACTCACATGGTTTTTTTTATGCGTTTTTTCGGCAGATTCCATTTGCATTGCAAATACGACGGGCTAACAGGTGTGTTAACGGGCGTTAACGGACGTAAACGCTAAAAATAACAGCGCGTTAAAAAGAAAAGTGGTGCTTTGCTAATGAGGTAAGCGTATCTAAACTGGCGGATTGGCTGTGGCAACTAAAGAGCGTGATGCACGATTCGCTAAAAATGGGCACTTTGAATTCACCAATCATGTTCCAAGTTTGTTCAATGTCGGGTTTTGGGTTGGCTTGCAGCGCTGTTGCATTTTGTGTCGAGATATAAATAGCGGTTGAGATATCATGTGCGGCACTGACCAATGCAATATCCAGCCATTCTTTTATTTGTTCGGGGCTATCGGGTTGCGTGATAGAAACCAGCGTTGTGTAAGTTGCGCTTGGGTTGTCGCTTGGATGATGAGGCATTATATCGGCTATTCTAGGTCATGGTGGGTCAGTAAACACGGATTTTTTCAGCAGCGGTGGTTTCCACAATAAATTGTCCTAGGCCTTTGAAATGAAAGTCTTCTTGGCCCAGTTGGCTGATTCGATAATTGCGGCGCTGAAAGGCGGCACTGCAAATGTGTAGGGCTATATCGGCTTCGTCAGCTAAATCAATCATGTCTTGGAAATTGTCACTATGCTCGTCTAGGGTGCCGATTGCGGTGGCATCGCCGTAAAAAAATACCTGTGAGATGGTGATTTGTGCGGCAATATCTGTGCAGAGTTGTACCAACGCTTGATTAAAACGTGGGCTTTCAACAGGGGCTGTAATCATGTAGGCATAGTGCATAACGCCTCCTTAGTTCAGCAGGCCAGTAAGGGGGAATGCGCCTGCTATTGTCGGTTTAATGTTAGTTTGCAATGCGTTTATAATGCGCTTATAGTCACCTTGTAATCAACTGATGGTCAGTTTAGTAACGTCAAAAAGTCTAACGGGATAAGTAAAATCGCAACCCCTAAGAAAAACAAACTGATTGCTTTAAGCGATAGTTTATCAGTTAAGGCCATAATTACCAATAGGCAACCGAATCCTGCTTTGAATCCTGCCATCAAACTAAGCAATGGTGTCTGCCCAAAAGTCAGCAACTGTGGATTGGTAGCAAACGCCATCGGTAATAAGTAAAGCCCTAATCCTAGTCGCATGGCATGGACTGCCACCTTAGTCCAATCGGCATTAGCCATGGTCGCGGCGATAAAGACGGTGCCACAGACAGGCGGTGTAATGCAGGATAGCAGCGCATACCAATAAACGAATAAATGGGCGGTGAGTTGCGGCATGCCAAAACTGAGCAATATCGGCTCCGCAACCGCGATACAAATAATATAGGCGGCAGTGGTTGGGATTTCCATGCCGAGGACAAGGCAGGTCAGCGCGGTTAGAATAAGTGCGACCGCATAGATGCCCGCAGAGAGCCCCAGAATACCCGAAGCGATTTTAATGCCCAGCCCCGTTTGGTTAAGAATGCCAATGATAATACCGACGCAAATAATAATTGATGCCATCATGGCGATTTGTTGGGCTGCCAGCATCATGCAATCAATCACGCGGCGACCATATTGCCATAAGGATATTTTGCCAAAATCGGTGCCAATCAGTAAAGCGATTGCAGCAAATGCAGCAAGCCCCGCGCCGTATTGTGGTGTTTTTTGCGTGAAAAATAGCATGAATAATAAAATGCTAAAAGGAATTAAGAAAAACGGCAGTAGACGAGTAACGCTAGGCCAATCAGGGAGCTCAGATTTGGGGACGGGCTGTAAGTCGTATTTAGTTGATAGACGATCAACCCCAATCCACGCAATCACAAAAAATAAAATTGCGGGAACAAATGCCGCTGCCATGATGGTGGTGTAGCTGGTTTGCAATAACTCAACCATGACAAAAGCCCCTGCGCCCATGAGTGGCGGCATGATTTGTCCGCCGGTTGATGCCGTTGCCTCAACAGCGGCAGAAAGTGGTGCCGGGTAGCCTAGGCGTTTCATTGCGGGGATAGTAATCGCACCAGTTGATGCCACATTGGCGGATGCTGAGCCAGAAATTGAGCCAAATAGTGCCGACGATAAAATAGCCACTTTGGCCGCGCCTGCGCGATAATGGCCAGCAAGGCGTTGTGCGAGTGACATAAAGGCGGTGCCACCTAAGCCACAGCTAATGGCCGCACCTAAAATAATAAAAACGGAAATCGTGTTGACCGAAGTCCCCGTTAACATGCCCCACAGCCCCGCTTCGGTTATCGTCAAGTCACCCAAAATCGCTTCAAAAGGAATATTGTGTCCGAGGTTGCCAGGAATATGGCGACCAAAGGCGGCATAAGCTATCGCGCACAACGCCACGATAGGGAGCGCTGCTTTGATTTGACGGCGCGCCATCTCTAGGGTGATGACGAGTAGAAGCCCTGCACCAATTAGCTGTGCGTGGCCGTATAAAATACCATATTGCTCAACGACCTCGTTTCGATTGATGGCAATCCACGCGAGGATAATAACCGCCACAACCCCCAACGCATAGGAAAACAAACGATACCACAGGGGTTTGTTGGCTAATTGTTGCACTGAAAAAAATGCCCACGGCACCGCAAATAGCATATGCAGGGGACGTGTGATTAAATTTGGTAATAATCCTGAAAAAATAAGCCACAAATGAAAAACCACCGTGATAACAGCGAGTGTGGCGAATAATTGTTGGGTGATTGGATGGGCTTGTTTGTAGTGGCTCATGGGCTGATGCGGTGGCTAGGTTGTTATAGTGGGACAATAAGACGCGATAATAATAAAACGGGACAAGACATGAAAAAGATAACTATGAAGTAAGTATAAAGCAATCAAAGGCAAGCGCCAGCCGTGATCAAATCTTGGCTGGCGTGCTTTGTGGTTAGCCTTATAGGCTTATCAGTAGGCTGCTTATCAGTAGGCTGCTTATCAATAGATTACTTATCAAGGGGCTGCTTTACAATGGACTACTAAAGTGACTTGTTCAAGACGAGAAAGCCAGTCTATCCAAGCAACCAACCAATCAATCAATCAATCAGTCAATTTACTGCGGCGTGACGCTCGCATCAATGGTAAAGCCTGCTTCTTGGTAGTACCGCATAGCGCCAGGATGGATGGTTGTTTCAGCGTTATTGATAAGTTCAGCTTGGACGCTATCCCACCATTTATTTTTCTCGCTGAGCGCGGTTTTTGCTTCCCAGTAGTTTTTGGTCAACGTGTAGGCAACCTCATCGCTGGTCTCTGTCGTGGTGTAAACAATGACGGGCAAGGTAATCGAAGATACGTCATAGTCAACGCCTTTGTAAGTACCCGCTGGGATGGTTACCACTGGGTCGCCGAGTTGCGTCAACTGTTCTGGCGAAGGTTGTAACAAGCGAATCGGCAATGCAGTAGACACTTCAACGATATTCGGTGTTGGCCATGACGACGCGGTCGTAAAACCATCGACTTGGCCATTTTTCATCGCTGGAATCGCGGCATTTAATTCGACATCGACAAATTCAACGCCTTCGATGCCTAATGCAGCTAATACTTCTTCTGTTTTTCTAGAAGAAAACGACCCCTTGCCGATGACATATTTTTTGCCTGATAAGTCTTCTAGTGTTTTGACGCCAGACGCTTCTGATACGACAAATTGCATGTTCAAAGAAGGAATAGGGAATAGGGCGCGAATGTCGTTAAATTTTTCACTGGCTCGAAAGGGTTCTTCGCCCATTTTGGCTTGTTTGACTAACGATGGTGGTGTGGTGAATAGATAGTTTTGTCCGCGTCTTGGTACTTCACTGACGTTTTGTACCGAGCCTTGGCTTTCCTCTACGGTGACGGAGATATTGCCGTCAGTAGCGGCTTTGATGGCTTCGGCATACTGTACCGCCATTTGGTAGTAAGACGAAGTGGATTTGGCTGATTTATAAGTGACCTGTGTGGTTTCGGCCACGCTGAATGAAAAAGCGCTGGCAACCAGACAGCCCGAGATGATAGCAAAAGATTTACGCATAAGAAGACTCCTAGTTAATGGTTGTTAATTGTTATTAGGTGGTGATAGGAATGGTCATTATAACCACAATTCATGTCGATTTAGAATAGATAATTCGTTTTTTATACGAACTTTTGCAAAAAATTCGGTATGATGTCGAGAGTAGCATCATTGACTTGTTTAAATCATAAATGAGAGGAAAACATGACGTCTAGCAATACAGATTATGTCTTTCGACTAAAGGATATCGTTACAGGCGCACAATTTTTATTTGTGGCTTTTGGTGCGTTGGTATTGGTTCCGATACTCACGGGGCTAGACCCAAACGTTGCGTTATTGACGGCAGGCATTGGTACGCTGCTGTTTCAGTGGGTGACCAAAGGCAATATTCCCCCCATTTTTTTGGCAAGTTCGTTTGCCTTTATTGCGCCAATTCAAGTGGGTGTTGCACAGTGGGGAATTGCGAGTACTTTATCGGGGCTAATGGCCGCGGGTGTTTTTTATGTCATATTGAGTGTATTAATCCGCATTTTTGGCAAACAATTTATTCATAAACTGTTGCCTGCGGTGGTGGTTGGCCCTGTCATTATGTCTATCGGGCTAATTTTGTCGCCAGTGGCCGTTAATATGGCGTTAGGCAAGACGGGCGATGGGGCGCAACAGTTAGTTGCACAATCGATTGCGTTACCACTGGCTGGGTTGACGTTGGCGGTCGTTTTGTTGGTGACTTTATTGGCACGCGGTTGGCTGAAATTAATTCCTATTTTGGTTGGTATCGGTGTCGGGTATGTGGCGGCTATTGTGATTGGTTTAGTGGAATTTACGGCGGTATCGGAGGCGGCTTGGTTTTCGCTGCCGCAGTTTACGACACCAAAGTGGCATTGGGGCGCTATTTTATTGATTGTCCCAGTTGCGCTTGCGCCAGCGGTAGAGCACATTGGTGATATGCTGGCCATATCGAATGTGACGAAAAAGGATTATTTGCAAAAACCAGGCTTACATAAAACCTTATTGGGTGATGGTTTGGCAACGATGGCTGCTTCGGCGTTGGGTGGTCCGCCAAATACCACGTATTCAGAGGTTACTGGCGCGGTTACCATGACCAAGGCGTTTAATCCTGCAATAATGACTTGGGCGGCTATTGTGGCGATTAGCTTGGCGTTTTGTGGCAAGTTAGGGGCATTGTTAACGACCATTCCGATTCCAGTGATGGGCGGGGTGATGCTGTTGTTATTCGGTATGATTGCGGCGATTGGCATCAAAACAATGGTGATGCAGCAGGTTGATTTGGATTGCACGCGAAACTTGGCCATTGTCGCGATTGTGTTAGTATTTTCTATCGGTGGCATGGTATTTAATTTTGGTGAGATTAGCTTTGGTGGGATTGCGTTAGGTGCTGTTTTTGGCATAATGCTAAACTTGGTTTTGCCTAAGCCGAGGCAATAAGTACAGGGCAATAAGTACAGAGCGATAAAGTCAAGGCAATGAATCTAAGGCAATAAAATCAAAAAAAATAGTGAATAAAAAAGAGGGGTACGATGGTATCAATTAACATCCAAGAGCTAGAGAATATGGCGCTCAACGCCGACGTGACACGAGTTGGTGATATTGCACAATTCAAACAAATGGGTGACCAGATCACGGTGACATTGGGGCTTTACAGCCATGCACTAGAAACCCAGCTGGAGCAGCTATTAGCACACCGTTATCCCGGGCTAAAGGTCACGATAGCTACGCGCGTTGAAGCGAAAAAAACGCAACCCAACACGGTTGCCAAAAAAGGCGTGAAAAATATCATTGCGGTGGCGTCTGGCAAAGGCGGTGTCGGAAAATCGTCAACGGCGATTAATTTAGCATTGGCGCTTTCTCAGTTTGGTGCGCGCGTTGGGCTATTAGATGCTGACATCTATGGCCCTAGCCAGCCGACGATGCTAGGTAAACAAACACGCCCCGAAATGCAAGATGATAAAACCATGCGACCGGTTATCGCACACGGATTACAGACTAACTCAATTGGCTATTTGGTCGATGGTGATAGCGCGATGATATGGCGCGGTCCAATGGTGACGGCTGCGTTGCAGCAATTGCTCAATGACACGGCGTGGGATAATGTCGATTATTTATTGATTGACTTACCACCAGGTACTGGCGATATTCAGCTGACGATGGCGCAAAAAATGCCAATTACAGGTGCTGTGGTGGTGACGACACCTCAGGATATTTCGTTGATTGATGCCAGACGTGCCGTGGCGATGTTTAATAAAATGCAAATCGATAATTTGGGTATCATTGAAAATATGAGTACCCATATTTGTGAGCAGTGTGGGCACGAGTCGCCAATTTTTGGACACGAGGGTGGGCAGCGATTGGCGGCGCAGTTTACGATTCCTTTTTTAGGCGATGTGCCGTTAGACAGACGATTGCGGGAAAGCTTAGACGCAGGTTTGCCGTTAGTCAGTGCAGAGGCGGACCACCCGATTAGTCAGCGTTATCGTGATATTGCGATGAAAATTGCGATTGAAATCGCAAAAAAGCCTAAGGGGTATAGCCAAGCGTTTGGTAAAATTGCGGTAGAAAATAAACCCAACCAGTAAACGGCGGTCTGTTATCGTGGGTAGTGCCACGAAATAGCAGATAAAAATTGATTGAAGACAATTGACTGAAGACAATCAACTGAAAATAATTGACTGAGCAGTCATTTGACGAGGCAGTCACTGGATTAATACGAGGCATTAAGAATGACAATTAAAAGCGATAAATGGATAAAAAAAATGGCAACCGAACAGGACATGATTTCGCCGTTTGAAGCAGGGCAAGTTCGCGTCGGTCACGACGGTAAAGCGGGTGGCATTTCTTATGGTACGTCGAGTTATGGCTATGATGTCCGCTGCGCCCGTGAATTCAAAATATTCACCAATATTAATTCATCGGTGGTTGATCCGAAAAATTTTGATGAAAACAGCTTTGTGGATATTGTATCTGACGTTTGTATTATTCCGCCGAATTCCTTTGCTTTGGCGCATACGGTTGAATATTTTAAAATTCCACGCGATGTGCTGACTATTTGTTTGGGGAAATCGACCTATGCGCGTTGCGGTATTATTGTTAACGTGACCCCGCTAGAACCTGAGTGGGAAGGCCATGTCACGCTAGAGTTTTCGAATACTACCCCATTACCTGCCAAGATTTATGCAGGTGAAGGCGTTGCCCAGATGTTGTTTTTTCAATCAGATGAAGTTTGCGACACCTCTTATAAAGACCGCGCAGGAAAATACCAAGGGCAAACAGGCGTGACATTACCCAAATCATAACTGAGACAATAATCGAGGCAATAAACGAGACAATAATGCCAGTTGACATGAACGGTAAGGATTTATGCGGATAAAGGGCGCAGGGGCTGTGGCGAATGTCGGATTTGTCGCCAGAAAGCTTGGTGCGGCACTTGTGCGCTTGGTAATGCTTGCGGTAATGCTTGCGGCAATGACGGCAAGTGCGCAGGATACGCAACCTGACGCCCCTCAGCAATCGACAACGCAGCAATCGACAACCCAGCAACCCACAACCCAGCAACCCGTGTCTTCGACAACGGCATCGCTTGTCGATAAAATTCAACAAATTACTGAGTTGGCGGGACAAATCGAGACAGACTTGGCGCAGGCTGATACACTGATGGAGCAAGCCACTGTTTTAGAATCGCTTCCCATTGATGCGGCGACAATTGAATCACGAATTCAGCAGCTAACTAGCGACACAGTAACGCTGCAGCAGATGGCACAAACCAATGAAATTAATGACAAAGTTGATAATTTTTGTCAGGCGTTGCAGCAGCACAATCAAACCTTGACGCAAGCAAAAACACGGTATTATCAAGCGAACGATATGCTGGTGTCTGTCAATCAGCTGCTAGATAATCCTTTGAATAAAAACCAGTTGTCTGTGGAGAGCCTGGCGCTTCACCAGCGATTGATCGAGCAGCTGCCTAATACGCTGACTGCGCTAGAGACCCAGCTTGGGGCATTTCAGTCACAGTTTGCGCGTTGCCAACATGCTAGTGACGTGCTGACACGTTGGCAACAGGCACTAAGCGCTGCATTATCGCGTCAACAAAGTCCGTCTGGCAATGACCTGAATAAAAGGCGGTATCATGAAACACAGGCACAGTATAGCGCACAGGCGGCGGCCTTATTAGAAAAACTGCGACAGCAAAACCAATCCATGACGCTAACTGAAATCGCGGATTTGCAGGGTGAAATTTATCAACAATCCTTATTGGCAACGCTATCGGAAATGGATAGCCAGATTGCGGATATTCTCACCCAAGAAGCCTTGATGTTAAGCCATCGGGGTAACCTCTCCGCACAATCACTAGAACAAATGAGCGCCCGCCTTAACGAGGTTAATAGCGCTATTTCCGCCTTAGAGAACTTGCAAAAAACACTGGTACAACACGCACAACAATACAGCGCACGCAGTGAAATTGTCGGTGAGGACGAGCTAATCAGTGCTGCATTGGCGCTGCGTAAAAGAACAATTGATTATCAATTGCTACAGCTGACGGCGAGCGCTGAAGCACTCGGTCAGCAAGTCGCGAATAAAAAACAGCAGAGCTTATTGGTACAAACCGATTTTTATCATCCACAAACACTGCGCGCGGCTTGGCAGCAAGTGCCTTCTTCGTTGGCGTTAATTGCCTTTCAAGTAAAGATTAGCGTACAAAACCTATTCAAAAAAATGACAGAAAATATCGCCAAGACGGCTTTGTTGCTGCTTGGTTTGCTGGTGTGTCTGTTGATTTGGATTAAATTAAGCCAACGGCTTGTTTGGGGTGCGAGCAAAACAACCCTTGCCAAACTCACTAATATCCAATCTCCCAATGCTCAATCCACCAATGCCCAATCCACCAATGCCCAGACCGCTAACGTCCAACCCCAACGAGGCATGATTTATTTGCGTGACCTGCACCTCATTGGGGTGAGTCTATTGATAATGGGCTTGGTTTATGGGGTTCGCTTGTTGTCGCCAAGTAGCGGTATTATTTATAGTTTGATGATGGCGTTGATTGTGGTCGTTGCTATCAATGCGCTAAGGCGGGTTGAGCAGCGTTTATCGATGGTTTCTCGCGTTCAATGCCGATTGCGGACAGCGATGCTGTCTTTGTTGCTGATTATTGCGGTTCTGCTGGTGCTTGCCAAACTGAGCTTGGCAGAACGTTGGACCGTAATGTTATTTGAGCGTTTGTTTTTATTGCTGTTACTGGTGTCAATGCTGATATTTAAGCCGTCGTTGCACGTTTACTTGCGCCAACTAAAGACCACGTTGAGCGAACGCAGATATCAACTATACCGATGGCTTATTTTGGGGCTGCCGTGGCTGGTTATCGCGACCTGTGTTGTGGGGCTGTTGGGGTTTGGTTTACTGGCCTGGGCGGTACTGATACATATGGTTGCCATTTTGGGCAGTCTATTGTTGTTGCTCGTTGGCTTAGCTGGCATCAATCGCCTGCGCAAAAAAATGAAATTGCTAAGTATCAAGCAATTCACTTATGGTGCCTTTATTGCGCAAGATATCGTCTCACCCATTGCAACGTTGATGAAACTGGTGTGGTTTGCTTCGGTCGTTTGGGGGCTGTTTGCGGTCATGCAGTGGCAGGCAGATAGTCTATTGATTAATCGGATGTTAACGATACTCAATTATCCGCTAGTCAATCTAGGTGACAGTCCAGTGACGCCGTTGAAAATTTTATTACTGATGTTGTCATTTTATGTCGTCGTACGAGTGGCAAAATGGTTTAAAACGTTTAGCTATCACTGGTTATTTATTCGTATCAAAGATTTAGGTGTTAGGCAGTCGCTTGCGATATTTGGTCAATACTTTATGGTCTTGGTCGGATTGTTGATTGTGCTCAATACGCTGGGTATTGATTTGACCTCGTTGGTCGTCTTTGCAGGGGCATTGGGTGTTGGTATTGGATTGGGGTTGCAAGATATTGCCAAAAATTTCATCTCAGGCATCATTATTTTGCTTGAACGCCCGATGCGAACGGGCGACTGGGTGGGCGTTGGCACGCATGAAGGAATAATTAAATCGATTGGTATGCGGGCAATTACGATGCAAACGTTTGATAAGCAGGAGGTTATCATCCCCAATGGCGATGTGATTAGCAACAGCTTTACTAACTGGACACACAGCGATAGCATCACACGCACCGTATTGTATGTCGGCGCAAGCTACCGTCATTCACCCGATGAAGTCATGGCGCTATTAAACCACGTGATTGATACCAATGAATCGATACTGGCAGACCCAGTGCCAGAAGTCGTCATGTGGGAATACGCAGACTCGGCAATTACGTATCGCCTGCAGTATTTTATTGATTTAGATAAGTCGCCGTTATGGGGAACTAAAACGGCGGTATTGCGTGAGATTTGGCATCAGTTTAAAGCGCATAATATTGAAATTCCCTACCCACAACGCGATATTCATTTCCGCAATTTGTTGGCGCATAAGGTTTTGGACGAGGGTGGCGATAAGTAAAGTAGATTTGTTGCTTGTTGTTAATTCGGTGAACAAATAATTAGACTCTGCAAAAAAGATTGGCAAAAATGATTGTAATTTAATTGCATTCCCACGGGTAGTTGGCGATGCGTGGCGTGGCAAAGGTGGGGGGCGCGGTGTGAGCGGTGTTTGTCTGAGGTGGGTTTGTTGGAGATAGCCTCGCTACCATGGCTACAATGGCATCAGCGAGCATAGGCGCCATGGCCAGCTTGGTCGGCCATGCAACGATTGTCTGTGAGTCGCTATGTACGACAGGCGTATCGGGGCGATTGCCTGCATGGCTGCCCTCGGCACGATCCACAACAAAGCTTGCGAATGGGCATTGACTAAAGTCTAACCAAGGGAAAATCGCCGTTAATTCTTTTTTTGCGAGGGTTATGGTTTCGCTGTCGCTTAAATGCGCGCCAGTCTCTGCAACGTGCCCCCCGAGATACCAAATATTTGTCTGTTCGTCATAGGGGTGGGTGGTGATGGTGAGTCTGGGTTTGTCCGAGGCCGCTAAAACATGAAGGTATAACTGCCCAAACGTCTTGGGAACGTGGGCATACACCATGCGTAACGGACGAATTTGTTGGTTGGCTGTGTCGTTAGATAAGCTGGCGTTGGCTTTGCCAGCGGTATAAATGATGTGCGCTGCCTTGACGGTCAATGTGGTATTGGCGGTTTTGATAGAAACGATTTTGTAGTCGCCATTGCCATCGCCATCGTTATCGGAAGCACAATTGTTATCGAAAGTGCTATCGCAAGCGTTATCAGCCTGAGGGTGTGCGAGCTGCCATTTTGCATCTGTGATGATGTGGTGGCGGTAACGGTTCGCAAAGCACATCAGCAGGGATTTGACATCGAGGACAGGCTCGTTTAGCGCATAAAAATTGCCTTGGCACTGGTGGTGCTGTAGCACTGGGGGGCGATCCGCGGTCGGTATTTTTGTCACATGGCTTTTCATTAAGTGACTGGCAAAAAACCCCGTAACACGGCTGGATAATTGCGGTAACGCCCATAGCGTTTGGGCTTGGGTATGACAGGTGACGTCGCCTAAATCCATCTCACCGTTACCAGCAAGACAATCGCGCCAGTAGTCTGGCATGCCCGCGATTTGACGCTGGGCGTTGGTCATTTTTCCCAGCAGGGCATATTTGGTGCCACCGTGGATGATGCCTTGGCTATGGATGGTTTGTCCGCTGCCTAGTGCCGATTTTTCAACCAACAAGGCGCGGTAGCCTGCGTTGGTGAGTTTGGCAAGCGTCCATAGCCCTGCGATGCCGCCGCCAACAATGAGCGCATCAATTGTCATGGGTGTAGATTGCTCAGTCATCGTGTTTTATTCATGGAAGTTAGTCACTTAATCACTTAGCCACTTAGTCATTGCGCTCAGTCATTGACGTCTGTGGTTTGGTTGATGCGGTTAATGGTTGCCGTGGTTGAAAACCCATCAATATAATCCATGACGAGGACTTGTCCGCCATCGTCGATAACCGATTGCGCACCAGGGATATTCTCTGGTTGGTTATCGCCGCCTTTGACCAAATAATTGGGTGCGCAGGCTTCGATAATGCGTGTTGGTGTGTCTTCGTCAAAGGCTACGACCCAATCAACCGCGCGTAGGGCAGCCAAGACGTGGGCGCGACTTTTTAGCGGATTGGCAGGGCGGTTGCTGCCTTTGAGGCGTTTGATGGAGGCATCGGTATTAATGGCGACCAATAGTCGGTCGCCAAGGGCTTTGGCTTGGGCAAGGTAAGCCACATGCCCTGTGTGCAAAATATCAAAACAGCCATTGGTCATGACGATGGTTTCGCCTTTGGCTTTGGCCTTGCTGAGCTCGTTGAGTAAGTCGGCTTCGCTGAGGTAGCCTTGTTGAATAAATCGGGTGTCGTGTAGGGCTTTGTCTAATTCGCGTGGGGTGACGGTGGCGGTACCTAATTTCCCAACCACGATACCCGCCGCCAAGTTGGCGAGTTCAACGGCTTCGGTGAGTGAACAATCAGCCGCAAGCCCCGCCGCTAGGGTTGCAATCACGGTATCACCAGCACCTGTGACGTCATAGACTTCTTTGGCTTTGGCGGCATAATGCGTTGGGGGTTGCTGATTATTGTGGTCGCTGTGGTCGTTATGATGGCTGAATAGCGTCATGCCTGCTTCGCTACGGGTGACTAACAGCGCGGATAAGCCCAGTTGTTTAATCAGCTGATGTGCCGCTTGATAAAGACTGTCGTCATCCTCGAGGTGACTACCCTGACAAACTTGGCGTAATTCGCTCATATTGGGGGTGATTAGGTCGGCGCCTTGGTACTTGCTAAAATCATTGCCTTTGGGGTCAATGAGGACTTTTTTTTGTTGTGCTTTAGCCAGTTGGATTAATGGTTGGCAGTCGTTGAGCGCGCCTTTGGCATAATCGGACAAAATGATGATATCAAAGTCAGCCACCAATTGCGCAAAGGTTGGTGCAATGGCTTCGCTAGTGCAGGGCAGCGTCTCTTGGTCAATGCGTAGTAACTGTTGGTGTTGGCTAATGATGCGGGTTTTGCAAATAGTCGGCGTGGCGTTGGGCGCATGACAAGGATGAAAATCAATGCCGTGTTGCGTCAATAGATGATGGAGTTGTTGCCCGACTTCGTCCTCGCCGATAACCCCAATCAAACTGGTTTGCACGCCCAGCGCCGAAAGGTTCATCGCGACATTGGCCGCACCACCTGCACGGTATTCGGTTTTTTCAAGGTGAATAACGGGAACAGGTGCTTCGGGGGAAATACGCTGGGTTTTACCATGTAGATATTTATCTAGCATGATATCCCCAACCACGAGAACACGCGCATGATGGAAAGCAGGAACCGATTGATTGATAGACATTACACAGTAGCCAGTTGTTGTGATTAGGTTGTTGTGATTACTGGGGCTATTTTACGGGCAAGCGCGCCAATATGCAAAAATATCGGCGTGTTGCCCGTGGCAGCGGATTAGTTGGCTTTGTTAAGTACCAATGCATGGTCATCCATGTCAATCGCAATATGGTCATCAGGGGCAAATTGACCACTGAGTAACGCAGTTGCGAGTGGGTTTTCTAGCTCACGCTGCATGGCGCGTTTTAGCGGCCTTGCGCCAAAGATAGGGTCGTAGCCCACCTCTGTGATAAACGTCAATGCGGCATCGGTAATGCTGAGTTGGATGTGTTTTTCGGCTACGCGCTTTGCCAGTTTATCAAATTGTAACTGGGCAATTTGACGAATTGCGGCTTGGTTGAGCGGATTAAATACCACCATCTCATCAATACGGTTGATAAACTCGGGCCTAAAGTGCGATCCAGCAATGGTGCTGATGGTTTGCACGATGGTTTCGTTGGGTTGACCTGCTTCGGTCATTTCTTGGATTTGTTGCGAGCCCAAGTTAGAGGTCATAATAATGACGGTATTGGTAAAATCAACGACACGGCCTTGGCTATCGGTCAGTCGTCCATCGTCTAATACTTGCAGGAGTACATTAAAGACTTCGGGGTGTGCTTTTTCAACCTCGTCAAATAAGACAACAGAGTATGGTTTGCGGCGCACGGCTTCGGTTAGCATGCCGCCTTCGTTATAGCCGACATAGCCTGGTGGTGCGCCGATAAGCCGCGCCACCGAGTGGGACTCCATATACTCTGACATGTCGATTCGCACCATTAAATCCTCGGAGTCGAATAAAAACTGCGAGAGCGCTTTGCTCAATTCTGTTTTACCAACCCCCGTGGGCCCCATGAACAGAAAAGAACCAATCGGTTTGCCACCATCTGATAGCCCTGCCCGCGAACGACGAATGGTATTTGCAACCGCTGTCACTGCTTCATCTTGGCCGATGACGCGTTCGTGTAGATGTGCTTCAAGCTGCAGTAGTTTTTCTTTTTCAGTTTCTAGCATTTTAGACATAGGGATGCCTGTCCAGCGCGACACGACATCAGCGATTTCGTTGTCTGTGACTTCGTTGCGCAATAACTGAAAGTCTTTTTTATCGCCCATGTTCTCGGCTTGGTCGAGCTGGGTTTGTAATTCGGGCAGCTTGCCATACTGTAACTCGGCGACTTTGTTTAGGTCACCTTTGCGCCGCGCGGCTTCGATTTGGAATTTAACTTGGTCGATTTTTTCACGGATGTGCGCGGATCCCATGACGGTGTTTTTTTCGCTCATCCAGATTTCTTCTAGGTCAGCGTATGCCTTTTCCAGCTCAGCAATTTCGGCCTGAATATCGGCTAAGTGCTGTTTTGAGATTTTATCATCATCATTTTTGAGCGATACGGCTTCGATTTTGAGCTGAATAATCTTGCGGTCGATTCGATCCAGTGGTTCTGGCTTAGAGTCTAGCTCCATGCGAATTCGCGCAGCGGCTTCGTCGATTAAATCAATCGCTTTGTCAGGCAAAAAACGATTGGTAATATAGCGATGCGATAAGGTTGCCGCCGCAATTAACGCAGGGTCTGTGATATTGAGGCCGTGATGAACCTCGTATTTTTCCTGTAATCCACGCAAGATGGCGATAGTGGATTCAACACTGGGTTCATCAACGAGGACTTGTTGGAATCGACGCTCTAGTGCGGCGTCTTTTTCAATGTATTCACGGTATTCATCCAGCGTTGTCGCGCCAAAACATTGTAACGTGCCGCGTGATAAGGCGGGTTTTAACATGTTGCCAGCGTCCATTGATCCTTCGGTTTTGCCCGCGCCAACCAAATTATGGATTTCATCAATAAAGAGAATGACTTTGCCTTCGGCTTTTTCGATATCCTTGAGGACGGCTTTGAGGCGCTCTTCAAAATCCCCTCGGTATTTTGCGCCCGCCATTAACGCGGCCAAATCTAGCGAATAAACGCGTTTGTCTTTGAGGCTGTCAGGGACTTCGCCCGCGACGATGCGTTGGGCAAGCCCTTCGACAATGGCCGTTTTGCCCACACCAGGTTCGCCGATGAGTACGGGGTTGTTTTTGCGACGGCGTTGGAGGATTTGTACCGCACGACGAATTTCTTCATCACGCCCGATGATAGGATCGAGCTGACCTTTTTCCGCCTGTTCGGTTAAATCAATGGCGTATTTTTTTAGTGCATCGCGGTTGCTTTCGGCGTTGGGGTCGTTAATGGTTTCACCGCCACGCGCGTCATCAATGGTTCGCGCCAGTGCGGTTTCGTTAATACCTGCGGCTTTGACGATTTTGGCGAGCAGATCTTTGCCGCTACTGACCAGCGCGAGCAAAAATAATTCGCTAGAAATATAACTATCCCCGCGTTTTGTCGCCAATTTATCCATGATATTGAATAATCTGCCTAGTTCTTGTGAAATGTGGACTTCGCCGTCGTTAGCGCCGCTGACTTTGGGGGCGGCATCGACCAAGTCTTTGACGTCGGCTTGTAATTTGCCGATTTGCACGCCTAACTTGGTCAGTAATGGCTTGATTGAATCATTGTCATTGGTGAGCATGGCATACAGCAAATGCGCTGGCTCAATGTATTGATTATCATTGGCAAGCGCCATCGATTGCGCATCAGAAAGCGCAATTTGTAAGCGGGAAGTAAATTTGTCAATTCGCATGATGCGTTCTCCTGTAAATATTTAACATAACCTGTATATGGGGCAGAACGTTTGGATTTTCAAGCACCAATCCATTGGTCAAAATCGACAAAGCAGGGAGCGCGAATAATCCCACCCTAAAATACAGCTATTACCAAAATGACCATCCCCAGCAATAACCAATTTTACACCACAACTACTCACCGACAAATCCGCGAATGTCGCCCCGTAAATGTTATCTATCAGGGCTTTTATCAGGCCCCAGCGTGTTAATTTTGACATACAAATCACCACCGAGACGGTGGAAAACCCGTTGCGTTTCCTGGGTCAAAAAACGGCAGGAGCACGTTTTGAATCGCGGCGGATTACGGCGTAAGCCAACGCGAGTCCGCAGTGCGCATTTGCCTTAGCAAGCGCACAAGGATAAAGCCCACGGATGGGTTTTATAGGTTCATGACGAAGAAATTAACCTTTACCAAAACTACCACAGAGATTATAATCCTAACCTAGGTCGCTACTTGCAAACCGACCCGATCGGGTTAGCAGGTGGCATTAATACGTATGGGTATGCAGGGCAAAGTCCGTTGGTGTTTATGGATGAATTGGGGTTGCAATCTGCTTCGTTTAGACCTAGACCGCCTAGAAATCCCATTCCTGATTTGGATAATCTTGATATCCCAACGCCAGAATGTCCTTCAGGTGGTTTTATTATGCCGTGCATACCCAAACACTACTGTTATGTCATGGTTTGTATAAATCGCAAGTGCTGGGATTTGCAGTGCCCTACAGGGGATGATTGTCAGTATAGGCGTGAATTTTTTTGGGTAAAAACTTTATCTAAAGATATTCCTAGTAATTGTATATGTAAAAGAGGAGGGTATGAAGGGTGATGTTTGCCATTTCTGTTTATCGTTTAATTATTTTAGCATTTGTTTTATTTTTATTTGCAAATATGGTTTTTTATCATCCAATTATTCATAAGGATGAAGAATACTCGTTATTTGTTTATTATGTTGTTAATTTTTTGCTAATTTTTTCTGCCTGTTTGTTATGGTTTATACCTAAAACTATTCTAGGTATAAATCAAAAAAGTGAGACAAATGACCAGTCATGCACTATCGGTCCAAACCACCTGGTTTTTATAACTGGATTATTCTTCTTTTTATATAGCCTACCGTACCTATTAGACTTTATAATGTTAATTCTATTTTATGATTCGTTTGAGTTAACTCAGAATAAATTGTTAATCTTTAGACAAATAAGTTTAACTTTTTTTTCGGTGGTGATTTCTTTAGTAGTGATGCGCTATTCAAAAAAAATTAGCAAAATTTTCATGAAGTAAAACGGTCAAACTCGCTTGATTCAAGCCAATCCCCCGACCTTGGATAACGAGACGTATTCGTATGACAAGGTGGGTAATCGCTTAAGCGAATTACTGGGCGACACCAATACGGGCAAGAATACGAATACTGGACAGTGGCAATACAACGCCCGTGACCAGCTGATTAGCACACCGCTTAACAATTTCCAATACGACACCCAATGCATTATCAATAGTGAGACCAGTCAGTTGGTCGATACGGCGAATAATGGTAATCGTATCCAATCGACGACCAACGGTGTGCTGACTAACTACGTCTATAACGCCAACGATTGGTTACTGAGTGCAGGCAGTGTTGCCTATACCTACGATGCTAGTGGTAATACCCTTACCGAGACCGATGGCGGACAGGTAACCACGTATCGTTACGATGGACTAGGATGATGCGTTGCAATGGCTCGTGTTAGCGCCCCATGATTTGTCGGTTAAGCAGCATAATTGGAATGAGGCCTGCAATAACAATGAGTAGGGCGGCGGGCGCCGTTTCGGCGAGGAGTCCATCGGAGGCGTATTGAAAAACCTGCGTGGCAAGTGTTTCATAATTAAAGGGGCGCAGGATTAGCGTGGCGGGGAGTTCTTTCATGCAATCGACAAATACAATCAGCATGGCGGTTAAGATGCCTTTGTTAATGAGGGGTAGATGGATGGTGCGGATGAGTTCGCTGTTGCTGCTGCCCAGTGTTTTTGCCGAGTAGTCCATGTTGCGCGTGACTTTTTCCAAACTGCTGTGTAGTGTGCCCTGAGCAATCGCCATAAAGCGAATGCTATAGGCGGCAACTAAAATAATCACGCTACCGCTCAACACCAAGCCGACGGACTGGTCGAATAGTGTGCGAGTGGCTTGGTTGATGAGTTTATCGATGGCAGCAAAAGGCACCATAATACCCAGCGCCAACACCGCGCCAGGCATGGCATAACCGAGGTTGGCAATCAGCGAACAGATTTTGATAAACGGCGTACCAACGAGGCGACGCGAGTAATTAATCAATAGGGCGATAAAAGTGACCACGGCAGCAGCCGTCAATGACAACGAGACCGAATGCCACGCAGGAAGCCATAGGTTATTGTGGGTTAATTGTTCAAAATAGCGAACGACAAAAAACACCAATCGGCTGGTCGGGATTAAAAAGCCAATGGTTACGGGGATCAGGCATAGCATAAACAGCGCTGCAGAGAGGGTTTTGTGGCAGGTTTTGCGTTTTTGTGTGTGATTATGGTGTTTTTGAAATAGCGCCTGTTTGCTGCGCGAGCCTTGTTCGGCGATGACCAAAAAAACGATAAAGCTGAGCATGACCAAGGCAATTTGCGAGGCAGCCTCGATGTTATCGCGGCCTAGCCAATAATCATAAATGCCTTGTGAAAAGGTTTGCAATGCAAAATGATGCACCGCGCCGTAGTCGTTTAACACTTCCATCAAAATCAGCATAAGCCCAACAATAATCGCAGGCCGTGCGAGCGGCAGATTGACATGGAAAAATATCGCCCATTTGGATCGACCTAACACGCGCGCACTGTCATTAAAGTGGCTGGACTGTTCCAAAAAAGCCGTGCGCGCCAATAAATAGATGTAAGGATAAAGGACAAACGAAAACGTGACAATGGCGCTGCCCATAGAGCGGACTTCAAAAAACGGGTAGTCTTGGGCGCTTTGAAAATCAAAGGTTTGGCGTATCCATTTTTGCACAGGGCCTGCGTATTCGAGCAAATCTGTGTAAACAAATGCGAGCAAATAAGTCGGTACGGCCAGCGGTAAAACGAGCATCCATTCTAGCCATCGGCGGCCGATAAAATCATATTTTGCGACAGCATAGGCGGTTGTAATACCAATCACTAGGCTAAGTAATGCCACACCAGACATCAGCTGTAATGAGGTTTTGCTGTAGTGGCCTAAGTTGTGTTGCCACAGGTGTAGCCAAATATTGTCGGGGGTGGCAAAGGCTTTACCAAAAATCGTCATCAACGGAATGATAACCATTAATGCAACCAACAACGAAATGACGTACCACGGCCAACGATAAGACAAGTGTCCAATCGCGAATCGTTTGGCTGGCCTGCTGGATGGGTGGTAGATTTCGATAGTCAAGGCAGTTTTAGTGCTCAGTAGGGGGGCGAATAGGATCAAGTAGCGATTAAATAGGAATGCGAATAATTTGCATTATGCCGCAGTCTGGCCCCTATTATAACGAATAACGCGGCATGGACAAGTGTATTTGTCTATGCCGCGAGGTGAGTGGGGTTTATTTTGTGTGCATTGTATTAATGCAATTTCATGCAATTTTATGCAATTCCTTTATTAATTAATGACTAGATTAACTGTTTTTTAATCGTCGAAGCCGACTTCATCAATGAGATTGAGCGCTTGCTCACGTAAGTCATAGAGCTTAGACATCTCTAGTGAATCGGTTTTGTAATCCCCCCAAGATGCAACCAAATCAGACAATTGGGCGTCGGCCTTTAATGGGTACTCAAAGTTGGCTTCTGCATACATTTGCTGGGCGGTGTCTTCGGTTAAGAACTCAATGAGTTTCATTGCATTGTCTTTGTTCGGGGCGCTTTTGATGAGGACAACGCCTGAAACATTAGCGTGTGCGCCACGATCGTCTTGGTTCGGGAAGGTGATGTTAATGGTATCGACCCAGTCTTTTTGGTCTGCTTTTTCTAGCATTGCGCCAATATAATAGTTATTGAGTACGGCAATATCACAAACCCCTTCTGCAATGGCTTGCACCTGACCACGGTCATTGCTTTGTGGTTTTCTGGCGAGGTTATTTTTGACGCCTTGTAACCAAGTTTTTGTCTCTGCTTCGCCATGGGCAGCAATCATTGAAGCAATTAATGAAATGTTATAGATGTTTTTTGCGCTGCGGATACAGATTTTGCCTTGGTATTGGGGGTCGGCTAAGTCTTCGTAGGTTTTTGGTGCATCAGCGAGTGGCATGCGCTCTTTGGATGTGGCAATGATACGAACCCGTTTGCTGAGTCCCACCCAGGCATTATCTTCACCAATAAATTGTGCTGGAATATTGGCGGCAACGACATCGCTGATGATGGGTTGTGCTAAATCATGCTTTTTAGACGCTGATGCCAATCGCGCGACGTCAACGGTTAGTACTAAATCCACAGGTGATAGGTCGCCTTCGGTTTTGATGCGTTCAAAGATGCCCTCTTTGGCGAAAACAACGTTGGTTTTGATACCCGTTTCTTGGGTAAATCGCTCCAAAAAAGGCTCGATTAAAAAGGGCTGTCGGTACGAATAGATATTCACTTCGTTTGCGCTAGCGGTGTTGGCTGCTGCGATAAGGGCAAGTGATGCGCCAATGAGACTTTTTTTCAACATAAATGACTCCGTTGTGTTCGAATGTAAAAAAGGCTACTTAAAAAGGGTTAAGCAGTAAGCTAGATTGTTTAAATCTAAATGCTAATTATTATCATTTAGATTTAAATGTCAAGTCAGCTTGTCATTTTGTTTGGTTTTTTTATTTTCCTTGCTTTGCTTTGTCTTGTCTTGTCTTGTATTATCTTGCTTTGCGGTTAGGTGTAGTAGTCAGATGGCGGATGGTCGAGGTTATCGAGTAAACCCAATAACCCGTCTGACCAAGTTTGTCTCACCTGATTTAAATATACGCTGTCGGTATCTAGGCGAACACCTGTCGGTTGCGCGAGGGAGTCGTTTTGATAGACGAGGAGATCAATGGGGTAGCCTACCGATAGGTTGGAGCGAATCGTCGCATCAAACGAGACCAATAGCGCGTGGATGGCCTTATCAATGGTGTTGTCGTAGTTAATGACGCGATCTAGAATGGGTTTGCCATATTTGCTTTCGCCAATCTGCAAAAAAGGCGTGTCGCGTGTTGCATGCAGGCAGTTGCCGTCACCATAGACAAGGAATAATTCGGGCGCTTCGCCAGCAATTTGCCCGCCGATTAAAAATGAACTGGTGAAATTATTGCCTGTATGCACGGCACGACGTTCGCTTTCTTTGGCGACGTTGGTCGCATGTTCACCAATCAAATTGGCAATGTCAAATAGTGTGTTTTGACGGTAAATGCTACGTTCGTTGTCTTCGTTAATATCGTTGTTAATAAGACTAATAACGGCTTGTGAAGTCGCTAAATTCCCCGCCGTCTGAATGGTGAAAAAACAGTGGCCCTGTTGACCAAAGGTAAAGAGTTTTTTAAACGTAGAAATGTGGTCAATTCCAGCGTTTGTCCTTGTGTCACTGGCAAAAACGATGCCTGTTTTTAGCCTAATGGCTGCGCAATATGTCATGATTAAGTCACTGTTAAAGTTGGTTAATTGAAATGTTGGTACTGTATTGATTAGCTTGGTGAGTGGGGTTTTTGTACGGTAGTCATGCAGGGGCGGTACCTTTGTTATAGGCGACTTTTATCGCCTGCCACTGCTATCTGCTATTGCTACCTGCTACTGTTGTTCGTTCATCACACTCACGGCATAGTTCATCTTTTCTTGGCCGCCGCCTACACGGACGCCGCGAATCGGTGCGCCATCATTATAGTCTAAACCGATGGCAAGTTGAATATGTTGTGATGGGGTAAATAACCGATTACTGGTGTCAAAGACATACCAATCACCATTTAAATAGACTTCTGCCCACGCGTGGGTGGCGGCATGGTCAATGTCATCGGTGAATAAATAACCTGAGACGTAGCGCGCGGGCAATTGAAAATGCCGTGCGCAGGCCAAAAAAATATGCGTATGGTCTTGGCAGACGCCGCGCTGTAAATCGAATGCTTCGTCCGCTGTGGTCATCACGTGTGTTTCACCCGGTGCATAAACGACATGGTCTAATAGTGCGTGACTAAAATCAATTAAGCGGTGTTGCGTAATGGGGTGACTAAAATAAGGCGAGGCAAAAGCCAGCATCGCATCAGAGCATCGGGTTAACGGTGTTTGTTTTAAAAAGAGCCCAGCGGGATTACGCTCGTCTTTGATGTGTGTTAGCCCGTAAATGAGGTCAACTTCACCGTCGACAGAAAACCGCAGGGTTTGATGTGGTTCGTGTACGTTAATGATTGTGCAAAAATTACCATAGCCGTCAAAAAATTCATTGCCGATGTTGGGGACGCTGAGTTGCCACTTGTTGATGATTTGCCCTGCGGTTGTTTGTGGGGTTAATCTAAGCAGCTGAATACTATGCTGTGCCGTCGATTCGTAGGTATATTGGGTTTCGTGATGGATAAATAGGTTCATGGTGGTCTGGTTATAGTCGCTGGTCAAATACGTGATAAAATTGCGTGAGCCAATCGGTGAATGCGACGTGGTCTTGGGTAAAGACCAGGGCTTGTGCAGGCAGTTTGAGTGTGTTCCAAGCAGGATAATCAGGCAGCGATGTGGCAGCGACTGCGAATTGACGGAAATGCGCGCTGATTGCGTCGTTGATGCGAAGATGCTCATCTAATTGCTCAATGCTGAAACCGAGCGACCAAAAGGCGGCGACGGTTGTTTCTTGGGCGCGCATGGCTTGACAGCAAGCATGCAGTTGCAGGCAAGCAGCCCGAAGGCTATCATCATTTTTAAGGGATTTGGCATCGTTGAATAACTGGTACGCATCGCGGTCGATTACGCCTCGTACCGTTTGCACATTGTCATTGATATGATTAAATAGCGCAGGTAAAATGACGGTATTCAACTGTCTTGCTAAGTGTTCGGTGCGGGTCTGTTCGTCTGTGTTTTCGTGCAAAGCTTGGCTATTGATGCCCATTAACGCCAGGTAGGTTTCGGCGGATACGGGTGGTGTGTTCGTGGCGACGACAATATTTGTGCCAGTACCCGTGTTAGTTTCCGTGCTAGTCTTTGCGCTAGTATTCACAATAGCTGTGCGCTGTTGTATCGTAATGGTTCGATACATATAACGACCCAGCCAACACAAATCGCCTGCGGTAGATAAGGGTAGTATCATGTTATTCTCCTTGGCCTACTGAGTTTGCTGAGTTTTCTTGCGTGACCCAGGTGTCTTTTACCCCGCCGCCTTGCGAAGAGTTAACGACCAGCGAGCCGTCACGAAGCGCAACACGGGTTAGTCCGCCTGCAGAGAGGCGAATCTTGTCAGGACTTGACAATACAAAGGGGCGCAGATCAATATGGCGCGGGGCGATACCCTCTTCAGTGCAGGTTGGGCAAGTCGATAACGCCAACGTCGGCTGGGCAATAAAGGCTGCGGGATCGGCTAAAATACGGGCGCGGTAAGCGGCGATTTCTGCTTTGCTAGACTTGGGGCCGATGAGCATGCCATAGCCACCAGAGCCTTGCGCTTCTTTGACAACCAGCGTGTCCAAATGTGCTAAAACATAATCTAAATCCGCTTTGTCTCGGCACAACCAGGTGGGTACGTTGTGCAATATCGGCTGCTCGCCTAAGTAAAATTTGATCATCTCGTTGACATAAGGGTAAATGGACTTGTCATCAGCAACGCCTGTGCCAGGTGCATTGGCAATAATGACCTGCCCACTTCGATAGGCCGCCATCAACCCAGGCACACCGAGAACAGAGTTTGGATTCATGACCAGCGGGTCTAGAAAGTCGTCATCGATACGCCGATAAATGATGTCAACTCGTTTGGGGCCGCTGGTTGTGCGCAAATAAACCCCGTTGTTTTCGACATATAAATCATAGCCATGAACCAGTGGTACACCCATTTCTCTGGCCAAAAACGTGTGTTCATAATAAGCACTGTTGTAGCGCCCAGGGGTTAATACGACAATAAAGGGGTCGTCGATTTGGCTATTCTCAACCAAGCAAGATTTGAGTAAACTAGGATAGTTGTCAACAGGTAGGACTTTGTTTTTGTCCAGCGTATCGCCTAATAGCCGCTGGCTAATCAGGCGGCCTTCAATCATATAAGAGACACCAGAGGGTGTTCTGAGGTTATCTTCTAGTACATAGTATTCGCCATCATTGTCGCGAATTAAGTCAATACCACTGACATGCGCATAAATCGCCGTTGGTAAATCTAAATTCATCATCCAAGGTTGGTAACACGGGTTCTGCAAAACGACGGCTTCAGGGATTAAGTTAGCTCGAATAATGTCGCGCTTGTGGTATATGTCGTAGAGAAAAGCATTAAGCGCGCGTATGCGCTGGGTGCAACCGTTTTGCAACATATTCCATTCACGGCTAGCAATGATACGAGGGATAATATCAAAGGGGATAATGCGTTCGGTTTGTTGAGACTCACCATAGACGGTAAAGCTAACACCCTTGCGATAAAATAACGCCAGTGCTTTTTGGTTGAGCGCAATTAATTCGTGCGTTCGTTTTTGCGTTAACCAATTTGCTAGCGTTTGGTAGGCTGGTCTGATTTGTCCATCCGCGCTGTGCATCTCATCAAAGATAGAGGTGGCATTATCGTTGAGCATGAATAAGTGTTCCTAGTGTTTGCTTAATTGGTTGATGGGGTGCTTTTAATTTTTTCAGGGTAGGGTTTCGGTAGTCTCAGTGACGTCTCAGTGACGTCTTAGTGGTGAGTTATCCTGCTAACCATACAAACGGATTATAGTACCAATTGGTCGGCGTTGGCAATTAAATCTAGTTATTTATTATATCGGATATCAAAGGTAGTGATAACAAATGCAGTTTGAGTGGTTCAATTGATTGGGGTTTTTTATGCGGTATCTGGTTGTCATGTTAAGCTAAATCAATTAATTAAACTTGTTGAATAATTGCTTTGAATAAGACTATTTCTTACTTATAATGTGCTTTTTGTTGTAGTCTGTGATTGAAAAGCAATAAATTATTGGTTATACTTTAGTTAAATAACATGGAGTCCTCGATGAAACTTACTACCTTTAGTCTCGGTCCTCAAGCGAGATTTTCCGCCATTTCGCTGGCGATTCTTTTAGCATTAGGTGTTTCCCACAGCGTGCGCGCTCAAGTAGGTGTGGGGACTTTTTCGCCACAAGCGACACTAGATGTCGTCGGTGAGCCAGCCAGTGCGGGTGTTGCTGATGGCGTCATTGTGCCACGTATTACGGGCGATCAGTTGGCGGCCAAAACAGCGTATGGTGCGCCACAAAATAGTGCGTTAGTTTATGTGGAGGCAGCGGCATCTGCACCCGCAGGCACAACAATTAATGTAGTTGCACCTGGGTTTTATTATTGGGATGCCGCCGCTAATGTTTGGGTAGGAATCACGACGACTTCAAACGGTAAAGATCTGATGGCGACAGATGCCTCGATTTTAGTGACCAACGGCTTGGGTGCAACCATCGTTGATGCTGGTATACAAGTTGCCGACAAAGGCATCACGCCTGACAAAATTGAAAATGGCGCGCCTAACCAAGTGCTAAGCACCAATGCAGCAGGTGATGCCGTAGAATGGAAAACGATTATCGAGACGTTAACCACACTAGGGCTTAACGCGGACAATACCAATTTAGACTATACTGATGAAGCGGGTGTCACCAACCAAATTAACCTAACTGACGCAGTCAAAAATCTAGAGACTTTGACTACGCTTGTAGATAATGCGAACGGCACATTGACGTATACCGATGAGGCGGGGACGGCTTTTGTTATTGATAAAGCCAATTTGACTGATAATGGTGATGGTTCGTATACCTTTACAAATAACGATGGGTCAGATGTTACCTTTTCAGTGGGTGGCGTGGCTGATATCACCGATGATAACACGGCCCTTAATATTAACCCCATTGCGACGATAACCAAGTCGGATGGCACGGTTGTGTTATTAAAAGAGACGGTTACAACCATCGTCGATAACGGCGATGGGACATTTACCTATACCAATGAACTGGGTAATCCCATTAGTATCAGTATAGACGACGCGGACGCGGATGCGACGAACGAGTTAAACACGGGGTTTGCGATTAACGGCACGGACTTAGAGCTAACGGATGCGGGTGGCACGCTGGCGGTACCGTTGTCGGCGATAGGCAGTGACGATCAGGATTTAACGGGCGC